>JAGWBW010000085.1:4388-21037 GCA_021295695.1 Candidatus Latescibacterota bacterium | reverse complement strand
ACGCAGATGAAAGTCGAAAGCAGAGGCTGGATGGACTTTTTACGTCTCGCGTCTTACGTTTCACTTTTGGCGGCTGTGTGGCTGTGTGGGCTGATAGCTGGCTGCTAACGCAACACAAGGAGGGTCAAGATGGCTGATACCAGAGTGGAGAGAGAAGTCGTAGATGGTGTCGCCCGAGATGAAAGTGGCGAGTGGCAGCCCGCAAAACGCCCGGCGCCTGCGCCGATTTTTGCATGGCCTCCGCGTCCTGTTGAGGCGCTGAAGTGGATGTTTGGTTTTCCGGGCTATTTGTGGCCCTGGAATGCGATTTATATGCTTATTGCTATTGGAACATGGCTTTATCTGCAACCCGCGCTCGAGCGCTGTGCGGAGTTCCGCGTGGATTGGATTGCCGAGATGTATGTGCGCAATATTGCGATGCTAATCGTTATTGCGGGCGCGTGGCATGTGTATTTCTACAGGTTCAAGGCGCAGGGCACGCGGTATAAATACACGTCGAAATGGCTCGCCACATCCGCGACAATATTTTTTGGAGTTGTGTGAGTGGAGGGACGATCTGGACGGCTTATGAAGTGGTTTCTATGTGGGCGTTTGCGAATGAAATAATCCCTTATGTCGATTGGCGCACAGAACCGATCTACTTTGTTGCGTTGCTGTGCGGTATTCAGTTCTGGCGGCTTTTCCATTTTTATTGGGCTCACCGCCTGACCCATTGGAAACCCCTGTACAAGTCCGCGCACTATTTGCATCACAAAAATATCAATATCGGGCCCTGGTCCGGGCTGGCTATGCACCCGATTGAGCATTTGTTGTATTTTAGCTGTATTCTGATTCACTGGGTGGTGCCGTCCCATCCGATTCACATGTTGATGAATGCACAACATGCGGCGTTTACACCGGCGCAGGGGCATGTGGGGTTTGATAAAATTGAGGTGGGAGGGAGTGATAGAATGCCCGCGGCGTCGTTTTTTCACCAGTTGCATCACCGCTATTTTGAGTGCAATTACGGCGAGAATGATTTTCCTTTTGATTACTGGTTCGGCACGTTTCACGATGGGTCGTCAGAATCGCACGCCAGTATGCGTGCGAAGCGCAAGGCGGTGCATCAGATTTAATCACCCATATTTGATAATTTTATTGCATTTCTAGCTTATTTTAGTCAATCTTATAAGAAAGCCAAGTTCTGCCTGCAATATTGAGGGCGACTGGAGGGCCAACATGAGTACTTTAATTGAGAAAATCCAAGCTATGGAGAATATTGGAGCAGGCTATCTCGCCCACCAGGCACTGCAAAAATTGATTCATTTGCATTTGCAGAAATATGAAAAACAAATTGAAGAGGTCAAGAGAGATTTAAAACCCTTTGAGCGGCGGTATGGTATGAGTTCTGAGGAATGTCACCGGCAATTTATGGCTGGAGAATTGGATGATGTAGCTGACTTTATGGAGTGGATGGGCCTTTATGACGATATGCAGCTTTACAGGGAGCGAGTTAAAGCCTTGCGTGCAGTGGTTGAAGAATGATAGAGACGTACCTTCAGCAAATTGATGCACTCCTCAGCTCAAATCCACTTGTCAGCGAGGTACAGATTCTCAGACGATCTATTCGGGATACCGAACTGGAAAAGGTTCTGAATTACCGTTATCGTGTAACGTTGGCAGATGGTGGGTTTGTCGAGATGACGGAACGAGTTCTGGAAGTACGGAGTAGCCTGGAAGTGACCAAATATCGTCATCACTGGCAGGCCAGCACCGGAAAATTGATCAAACGTTGGGATAATGCCCCGCACCATCCTGAGATAGATACATTTCCCGATCATCTCCACGACGGAGCCGAGAACCAGGTTGTGAACCAGGCACCGATCAATGGCCTTGAAGTTTTAAGGCTTATTTTGGACGAACTCGAATAATGGCTGAGTAAAGAAAATCTCACAGCAAGTTGCGAGAGGGACTTATGTTTATTTGTAAGTCCCTCATTTTTTCGTATAAAAATTCGATTTCACAACAGTATAAGCATTTTTATTTTGAATTGATCCAAAAATTGGCGTACTATGTTTTAGATGCATCAATAACTCCAATCTTCCAAGAGGAGGTCAGAGATGGACCGGGAAGAGATGAGCAATGAAGAGAATTATGCGTTTGATGTCGCCGGATATTTGCATGTCCCAGGGGTGTTGAGTCGGGGGGAAGTCGAGGCTTTGAACAGGGCACTGGACGAGGCGGGTGGGTCCGAAGGCATGCTGGGTTGGGAAGCGCACCAGCGGGATTTGTTTCGGGATTTGCTGGTGCATCCGCAACTGGTGTGGTATTTGAACCAGATTATTGGACATGGGTTTCGGCTGGATCAGGCGCCCCGGTTGCTGGGGAGCCGGGAGGGGGAGATCGGACGGAGCCTGATTGGTGGAGATGAACCTCGGAATCCGTCCCGGGCGTATTTTATTCAAAATGGTCGCCGCTCGTGCCAGGGGGTGAAGGCGATCTGGGTGCTGGAAGATGTGGAGGAGGGCGATGGTGGACTGGTGGTGGTTCAGGCGAGCCATCAGAGCAATGTGGAAACGCCCGAGGATCTGGCGACGGGGCAGGACGACATGGGGCTGGTGAGACAGCCGGTTCTGAAGGCGGGGGATTTGTTTTTGCTGGCTGAATCTACGTTGCAGGGGATGCGCCCGTGGACGGAGTCTCCGAAGCGGTTGTTGACATACTGGTATGCGGGACGGGCGGTCATCCAGTCGAATGGACCGGGACCGGGTGCTGAGATTGAAACGCGACCCGAGTGGACGGAGAGTGCGCCCCCCGAACAGAAGGCGGTGATGTACAGGCCGGGAGCTAAGGGATCTAATCCGCCACCGGTACTGAATACCGATGGCGAAAAGACGTGGGTGGAAGAGAGTTCGGAGGTGATTCATCCCTCGATTTATATCAAAGACCCAAATTCGACTATTGATGAGAAGGAATTTTATTTTTGGGATTTGAATGGGTATCTGGTGGTGCGCGGAGTGATGGACGGGGAATGGCTGGAAAAGGCGAATGAGGCGGTAGATAAATTTCAGGATCGGATTGAGGTCGGTGCAGAACTGGCGCGAGGTTCAAAGAGTCAGGCAGGGACGGGGCGGCCGTTATTGCCGGGTCTGGTGGATTTGCCCGCGCCTTATTGCGATCCGTTCCGGCGTATGATTGCCCATCCTGCTGTGGTGCACCGCCTGAATTGGATGGGAGCCAGTGGGTATCGCACGGGTGGCGGTACGGTATTCTGTGCGGTTCAGGGCACATCGGGGCACTCTTTGCACGATGGGAATGAGCCGATGAGTCCGTCGCGGGGCTATCAGTTTAAGAATGGGCGGAGTTATTGCGAGACAGTGACGATTACGTGGCAGTTGCGGGATGTGGAGCCGGATCTGGGTGGGTTTGCCTGTGTGCCGGGTTCTCATAAGACGCAGTATTCGATGCCGCCGGGTATCCGCACATGCGATGAGACGATGGGGCTGGTGGTGCAGCCAGCGATGAAGGCGGGCGATGTGTTGTTTTTTATGGATGGTGGGTGTACTCACGGCGCGCTGGCGTGGAAAAATCCGATTCCCAGGCGGGGTGTGCTGGTTAAATATCAGTCCAAAAACTCCAACTGGGGTGGTGGCGTGATCGATCCCCAGGAGCGCTGGGGCGATATGGTGGAAGATATGACCGAGGAACAGTTTGCGGTTATGCGCGGTCCCGAACGCGATGGATGGGATCGCACGGTGCCCAGGTTGGTCGTGCAGGATGGACAGGTGCATGTGTCGTACGATCCAGAGGGCGACCGGTATGCGGCTTCTTATCGCAAGCCAGGGGAAAAGGTGGATTAGGGAGGAACGGGAAAATGCCAACTGGACGGGTCTTGCAACTGGGCTTTCTTGCCTCGCACAGAGGTACCAATATGCAGGCCATCCTCGACGCCTGCAAAACAGGACGATTGCAAGCGAGGCCCCGGGTGGTCATCAGCAATAACTCGGATTCCGGGGTCTTGCAGCGTGCGAGGAAGGCGGGCGTGCCTTCAGCGCATTTGAGTACCTATACCCACCCTGAACCCGGCGCCCTGGACAGGGCTATTCTGGCGCTTTTGCAGGAGTATGGAGTCGAGGTGGTCTGCCTGGCCGGGTACATGAAACGGTTGGGGCCGCGTACTTTGGCCGCGTACAGGGGGCGCGTCCTCAATATCCATCCATCCCTGTTGCCCAAGTTTGGTGGTCAGGGGTTTTACGGAGAGGTTGTGCATCGAGCGGTGTTGGCCGCGGGTGAACGCGAGACTGGGGCCACACTGCACCTTGTTGACGAAGAATACGACCAGGGTCCGGTTTTGGACCAGATCCAGGTGCCGGTTGAGCCTGGGGATTCGGTCGAGACTCTATCGGCCCGGGTGCTGCAACAGGAACACAGGCTTTACGTTCGGACGTTGCAGTGCATTGCCTCTGGTGAGATTGAGTTACAGGGGCTATAGAACCGGGGCTTATCGCAAGTCCCGGTTTTGTGTTTGAAAAGAGGCTTCACATTTTAGCTATTTGGGAGCAGGCCGATTTGGTCTAAAGACGCGCGAAGAAATTCCACGTCTTCTTTTGTGGCAGAGAGTTGGGGCGATCTGAGATATCGGGCGGAGACGCCATAGAGTTCCAGGATGGCGCGCCACATGGTTTGCCAGCCGCCTCGGAAATTGGGCTTCAGATCCCAGAGCGGGCGTTCGATTTCGACGGTGATTCGCCGCGCTTCGGCTATGTCGTTGCGGCATAGAGCCTGGTAGAATTCCGAGCCGATGTGGGGGGCGAATGAGGTGGACCAGTCCATGAAGGTGGTGCAGCCAAAGGGCCATTCGAGAAGGTGACGCCACAGGGTGCCTCCGGTCATGATTTTCCAGTGGTGGCCGTATTTTTGCAGGGTTTCTACGGCATAAGCCGTGTCGCCATCTTCTTTGAAACAGCAGATGTTGGGTTCGTCTATGAGCATATCCAGCGCGCGGTGCGAGGGATAGCCGACGAGCATCACCGGGATGATTTTGCCGATTGCGGCATTGTGGGCAGCCACGCCTTCGGGGTCTGAGCCGTGGAATGTGGTGACGGACATGAGCGCATCTGCGCCCCATTCGACACACCTGTGGGCGAATGCTTCTGCTTGCCGGGTGGGCCATGCCCCGGTCGCGGCGATGGTGAGGGCGCGGCCAGCGGTGCGCTCGATGGTAAATTGTGTGAGTTGCGCGATTTCGTCTTCACTCAGGCAGAAGTACTGGCTGTCACCCGCTGTCAGCAAGATGACGCCGCTGCCGCTTCCAATGCCGATTTCGATGATGTTGCCCACGCCATTCCAGTCGATGTCTCCGTTTGATAGAAAAGGTGTCGGTATTGATGTGACAGGGCCTTTTAGGAGGTTTTTGATTTCATCGGGTGATTTTCGTGGTCGTGAGGTCATATTGTGTTACTCCTTGTCTAATTCTTCTTTTTTTGCGGCATCTCATAACAGTATAAGCATTTTTATTTTGAATTGATCCAAAAATTAGCGTACCATGTATTAAATGCACTAATAAACCCCAATCTTATAGCAGGAGGTCAGAGATGGACCGGGAAGCGATGAGCAACGAGGAGAATTACTGCTTTGATGTGGCAGGCTATTTGCACATCCCGGGCGTGCTGAACCGAGGTGAGGTGAAGGCGCTGAATGAGGCGCTGGACAAAGGGGGAAAAAGTGAGGGGATGCTGAGCTGGGATTCCCCACTTCGGGATCTGTTTCGGGATTTGATGATTCATCCACAATTGGTGTGGTATTTGAATCAGATCGTGGGCTATGGGTTCCGGCTGGACCGGGAGCCAGAGCTGTTGTGCGATGAAACCTGGGATGTGGAAGCCCCTCTGGTGGGGGGCAATGAGCCGAGAAATCCTGCCAGGGCGTACTATTTTCAGAATGGCCGCCGGTATTGCCAGGCAGTGCGGGCGATCTGGGCGCTTGAGGATGCGGAAGAGGGCGATGGCGGATTTGTGATGGTGCCGTGTACCCACAAGGTGAATGTGGAGACGCCAGAGGACGTAGCTACGGGTGAGGACGATATGGGTCTGACGTTTCAGCCAGCGCTGAAGGCTGGAGACCTGTTTCTGGTGGCGGGGACGGTGTTGCAGGGGGTGCGGCCGTCCAAAGGGACACGGCGATTGTTGAGTTACGAGTATGTGGGGCGGGCGGCGATTCAGTCTGCGGGAACGGGTCCAATGGTTGCGGAGGATCCTTCTCCCGATTGGCATGCGACGATCAGCCCCGAACAGCGCGCGTCGCTCTACAAACCGGATTATGATTATTCGACGCCTCCGCCTGTGGTTGTGACGGATGGCGAGACGGTAAAATTGGATGAATCGCGAGAGGTGTTTCATCCCTCGATTTACAGTCGGGATCCCAATTCCAATATCGATGAAAAAGAATTCTATTTTTGGGAATTGAACGGGTATTTGATTCTCAAAGGGGCGAATGAGGCAGTTGATAAGTTTGAGGACCAGATTGTGGTGCAGGAGGAATTGTCGCGAGGGTCAAAGAGTCTGGCGGGCACGGGGCGTCCGGTGCTGGGTGGTTTACTGGATCTACCCGAGCCGCATTGCGAGCCGTTTCGGAAGATGGTGGCCCACCCGACGGTGCAGCACCGGTTGACGTGGATGGGCGGGAGTGGCGCGCGAATGAGTGGGCCGTCGGCGTTTTGCTCGGTTCAGGGGACGTCTGGCCATGCCTTGCACGATGCTGGGGAACCGATGTATCCACCCATGGGCTATCAGTTTCAGAACGGGCGGAGCTATTCAGAGGCGGTGACGGTTACATGGCAGTTGCGGGATGTGCCGCCCGGTCTTGGTGGGTTTGCCTGTGTGCCGGGTTCTCACAAGGGGAAATACCCCACGCCGCCGGGCGTGCGGTCATGCGACGATCACATGGGTCTGGCGAAGCAGTTGGTGATGGAGGCGGGAGATGTGCTGTTTTTTGCCGATGGCTCGACGACGCACGGCACCACGGCGTGGAAGAATCCCATCCCGAGGCGGGGTATTCTGATTAAGTACTCGTCGCGGAGTTTTCACCGCAGCGGTGGGGAGATGGTGCATCCGTGGAACCGCTGGGGCGACGATATGGTGGAGGGTATGACGGACGCGCATTTGACCGTGATGCGCGGCACGGATCGAGATGCGCGTGATTACAATGTGCCCCGGCTGGAAGTGAAGGATGGCGAGGTGGAGGTGTCCTACGAGCGGGGGCAGGCACTTTATAGTGGCGAAGCGCCAGCGACGCCAGTGGTTGAACAGATGCGAAATAGAACAGGCCGTTAGACGGTTCTGTTATCCAGCGAGTACTCGCGGTTTCCATTTGGGCCGCCGCCAATTGCCCAGGTGCCGCGAAAGAGCGTGCGGCGCTTCGGGGGCATGGCTTCGATTGTTTCGTGGTCGAGGTTGAGGCGGTGCCACTGCGCCCAGATGGAGTTGTAGCAGTTGAAGACCGCGCATCTCGGGTTGTTCGGGTTGATCCAGTCGTTGGCAGCGTGGATCAGGCTTTCCGTGAAGATAACCACCGAGCCTGCGGGACAGCTATAATCTTCCATTGCGTCTCTCATACTGGATTCATAGGGGGAGCCGCCGATATTTGGTCGAAACGGATCCGGGCCTCCGTAATTGAAGTGGGCTTTGTGTGATCCGCTGAGAAAAGAGGTCCCGCCGTGTCCGGCTACCACTTCTTCGAGTTCCCACACAACCCGGGTCAGCCCGGCAAAAATTTTATTTCCCGCAACCTGGTAGCGCATGGCGTTGGCTTGCTGGGGTGGACGCACGACGTGAGGCAGGCCATTGTCGCGCCGTTCCGACTTGCTCCATCCGGGAGGTCGCACGGTGGTGAAGGAACCTTCGCAACGGAAGCCGTAGCAGTCATCTTTCACAAAAGGGTTTTCGGATAGAATTTCGTTTAGAATGCCGACGATTGCCGGGTGGTCCAGCAGATTTTGAAGCGCACCTTCATAACTCCGCCTGGCACCGGCATACACTTCAGCTTTCATCTCTTCTATTTCGGCTGCCGATAGCACAGAAGGCAGCAGGATCCAGCCGCGAAGGTCGAAGAAGAATTTTTGCTCGTCGGTCATAGGTCGTGGTGTCATTTTTCCTCCCGAGTGAGTTGGCTTATGTTGGCGAGGCGAACGGTTTCGCCGCCCTGGTCGATAGATTGCATTGCCGATAGGATCATTCGCGTGGCTTCCATGCCGTATTGGCCATCTACTGGGGATGGACCGCCGCGGGCAAATTTGGCTATTTCCTGCACCAGCTTGCGGTCTGCGCCAAAGTGAGAGGTTTCAAAGGCTTCGGCTTTGCATTGTATGATTTCTTCTCTGCGTTCCCCATAGTCCGTTACGAGGTCGATTTCGCCCTTCAGTCGCGTCAGGATCATTCGGCCTTTCGTGCCGACCAGTTCAAAGGTTTCTTCATCTTCGGCTTTGGGACCGTAAATGGCGTAGAAAATGGAGGCGACGATTCCGTTGTCGTACTGGAAGTGGATGGATGCGTGGTCGAAAATGTCTGCGCCGGGTTTATATACGCAATTGTCTTTTCGGCGCGTGGGATCGGTTTCATGGGCGAAGGTCTGGTCAATCGCGCCCCGGATCTGATCCTGTGTTCCCGTTTCGACTAACTCCGCTCGATAAGGACAGGTCCAGTCGTCGCAGACGGCACAAAATTTGGGCGCGTCTTCGCGTACTTCAAAGAGGTTGCGCCCTCCAAAGGCGTTGGCCTGGAGACAATGGCTGCCCGCAAACCAGTTGAATACGTCCGTGTAGTGCGATGCCTTGTCGTTGAGTGCGCCGCCGCTGAGTGCCCGCGTGCGATGCCAGGTCATAAAATAATGTGTGTAGGGGATTACGGCGCGAATGAGCATCATTTTGAGGTCGCCGATGACGCCGCTTTGCAGCAAGTTGTAGAGTTCGATCCAGGGCTGTTCATAGCGCCTGGTAAAGCCCATGATCATCGGGTTATTTGATCGGTGCTCTTCTTCGTGGATGGCTATGGCATCTTCAAGCGTATGTGCAATGGGCTTGTCCAGATAGACCTTTTTGCCCGAGCGCAGTGCGGGTATTGCCGCTTCGCGATGGGCTGCCGTGGGCGTGGTGATGACAATTAGATCTACGTTGTCGTCTGAGATCAGGGCTGTTGGGTCGCTGTAGAATGTGGGTGAAAATGCCGTGTTACCCGCCGTTGCCGCGATTCTGTTCACTTCTTCAAGGGCGATGTGCATGCGGCTTTCTGTGCGGTTGCAAAAGGCCGTTATTGCGATGTCCAGATCGCTGGCTTGTTCGGCAATTTGATGGCCAATACAGTTGATGCCGCGGCTGCCGGTTCCGATGATGCCCACGCGTATGGTATTTGTTGTCACTGTTGGTTTCTCCAAGAAAATGCACGGGTTGTATCAGGGTCCTTGTGAGAAATATACAAATTATTCCCGAAAAAAAAAGTTATCTCAAATGCGCCCGATAGCCATTCCATTTTCAGGATGGCGATTCCGTAAACGGCGATCACTGCTATACACCACAGACCAAACCCTAAATACGAAAAATAGGAGAGAATATATGGAGAGGAAAGTTAGACTCGGAATTACCAGAGATTTCTTTGATTCGGCCGGAAACTTGGCCATTCCCGGCCCGGGGCTGGAACTGCTCAATGAGATGCCCGAAGTCGAGTACCGGATATTTGATCGGTTTCTGCCGGAAATCGGCGCCGAACAGATACGTGGATGCGATATGGTCCTCTCCTGGACCGCTCACTGGACAAAGCGATCACTTGCGGAAAACGACCAACTGATCGCAGTCCTCTACACCGGCGTGGGATACGACCACATCGATGTTCGGGCGCTCACCCAGGCGGGCGTCATGCTCTGTTTTGCTCCCGACGCGGTTCGCCGACCAATGGCCTGTACCATTATCACCTTCATTCTGGCGCTTGCGATGCGACTCATTAACAAAGACAAAATAACCCGCCAGGGACGCTGGTCGGAACGGGATGCGTATCACGGTGAAGGTCTGACCGGCAAGACCCTCGGTTCCATCGGCGTCGGCAACATCGGTCACGAGGTGTTTTTACTGGCCAGGCCATTCGGGATGCGGCACCTGGTCTGTGATCCCTACGTAGAACAGGACGCCGTGTCCGATATCGGCGCAGACCTGGTAGATATGGATACGATTCTGGCCGAGTCCGACTTCCTGAGCATCAGCGTGCCATTTAGCGAACAGACACACCATCTGATTGGGAAAGAAGAATTGCGGAAAATGAAATCCACGGCCTACCTGATCAACACCTCGCGCGGCTCCGTTGTCGATGAAGGTGCGCTCATTCAGGCACTGCAGCAGGGATGGATTCGAGGGGCCGGATTGGATGTGTTTGAACAGGAGCCTGTCGATCCCGACAATCCGATTCTCAAAATGGACAATGTTGTTGTATCCCCGCACTCTCTGGGGCACACCGATGAATACTTCGAAGGTGCCTGGCGCGATAAATTCCGCCAGGCCGCGCAGATTCTTCGGGGTGAGATTCCCGAGGCCGTGGTGAACCGTGATGTGCTTGAAACATTGAGGTTTCGGACAAAGTTCAGAAAATTTCAAACACCGTAGTGTTTTTGGAAGGGGACGTTTCACGAGAGGATTGTGGAGTATGGAGCGTTTGCAAAATCGATTGTCAGAGCATCGCCGCGGGCATGTGGATAAAGATCCGGCACTGACTGTAGATGGTTCTGGCCGGTTCTGGGTGGCCTGGCACGCGTATAGGCCCAAAGAAGATCGGATTTTGGTGCGATCTTTTAAGGGCCAGCGGCGAGGTCCTCTGCTGGCAGTGAGCGAAGAGGCGGGGATCAATTTTCAGCCTCGGATTGCGTGTGTGGGCGATGCAGTGTGGGTGGTGTGGTGCGCTGTGCGGGAGGGGCGGTGGTGCGTGTTGGCCCGATCGGCCGACGAAATGGGCGAGGTGGTGCGATTGGCCGAGGCGGATGCGAGTCTGGCTTTCCCAAATGTGACTGCGGATAGTGAGGGCAGGATATGGGCGGTCTGGACGGCTCTGGTGGGCAGAAGGCGTCGGGTATTTGGACGATGTTTTGATGGGGATCGCTGGGCTGAGATAGTGGATCTGTCGCAGGGTGGAGGAGATCACTATCGGCCCGTGCTGTGTGGTCATGCCGGGGGTGCCTGGGTGGCTTACCAGACGCTTCGAAATGGAGTCTGTAATCTGTTTTTGAGAAAGTGGACGCCGGATGGGGTGGGAAAGCCGAGGAAGTTTTCGCTTACAGATGACTGGGAGTTATTTCCGAGGTTGTGTCCCGATGGTTCAGAAGGAGTCTGGGCGACGTGGACGGTCACGCGCGATGTGATCCATCCCAAAGGATTTGTAGATCACAAAGTGGAGGCGATGGCTTCGCATTTTGACGGCAGGTCCTGGACACCCTATCGGGGTCCGGATCTCACCATGCCCGAAGGGTATGTGGCGCATCTCTATGATGGATTGCTGGGGCGCGAGCATTATATGGGGTTTGTGGGGTGGCGACGACGGCCGCAGATCGTGCGGGAAACTAATGGGCACGTCTGGGTCCTGTACGAGCGCAAAGAGGACGAGTTAGTTAACCGGCACGGTCCGGATGCACTGTTTTATGCCCGGCCCCTGACCGGGAAAAATCAGGGGCGGTCTTGCGAGGTGGATGGGCAGGTACACGCCTATACGGTGAACGGAGATTTACCGGTGATAGGTGGAAAGCTGCCATTTGCCGCCCAGATTTCCGAGGGGCGATATTATGCGGATATCTGTGCCGGTAGTTTGCCACTGGATCGGGCGCGGCCCGTAGAGGAACGCCCGGCTTTGGCTTGGCGATCATGGCGGCCGATCCGACTGCCCGAACCGCCTGTGTTTGATCCGCGGCCCGAAATAGAGGTGGAGGGAAAGACCTACAAACTTTACTGGGGGGACCTCCACTGCCACGGCAATTTGTCGGGTGATGCAGAGGGCGAGATCGACGAGAATTACGCGTATGGGCGCTACAAAGCACGGCTGGATTTTATGGCGGTGACGGATAATGATGTGCTTTACGATAATATTCTCACGCCATCAGAGCTCGATCTGATCCTGACGGAGGCAGATCACTTTAATGATCCGGGACGATTTGTGACCGTCCCCGCCTATGAGCGCACCTATCGCAAGGAATCAGAGAGGGGACCGAACCATCGGATTATGCTATTTCCGGACGGAGCAGGGCCGCTGTATCATTTTACCGAGTCCGATGCGGATACACTGGAGAAGTGGGTGGCAGCGATGGAAAAGACGCGGGCTTTTACATTTCCGCACCATCCCACCTGGTGGGTGATTCCGAGCAGTCGGCTTGGGGGCGTGGAACTGTGTTCGTGCTGGGATATTTACATTCACATGCGGGATACGATCCCAGAAGCACTGCGGCAGGGCTATCGCCTGGCGTTTATGGGGAATAGCGATTCCCATCGGATTGTGCCCGGGATGGGTGGTGCTCTGACGGGTGTGTGGGCAGAGGCTCTGACCCGAGAGGCGCTATTTGAAGCCCTGTGGGCACGGCGGTGTTTTGCCTCCAACGGCGCTCGTGTTATGCTGGATGTGCGGGTGAATGGAATGCCCATGGGGTCAGAGATGAGGGTGACAGGACAGGTACATTTGAACTGTAGCGTGCAGGCATCCCGAATGGTGCAGGAAGTCGCGCTGTTCAAGGATGGAGAGCAGGTGCTGGCGCAATGGGTCGGAAAGCACCAGGCCGTTTTGAGGTTTGAGGACGAGCCAGACTCGGGAGAACACTTTTATTATGTAGAGGTTAGACTAAAGCCACTTAGCCGGGTACCGATGGGTGGGCGCTGTGGAAATTTGCAGGTGGCACAGGGCGATTTTGCATGGTCGAGCCCAATCTGGATTAAAAGGTAGGTTTTGAGGACGTATAACTGAAATTTTCAAGGGGGGGGATCAATGGACGAACCGACTTTTCAAGATGTGGCGTATGGAGATCACGAGCGGGATGTGGTGGATCTGTATCAAGCAGATTCAAAAGATCCGGCACCGGTGTATGTGTATATTCACGGTGGGGGATTTCGGGGTGGGGACAAAGCAGGGTTTTCGCAGGTGTTGCTGAAAGGCTGCCTGGAAGCGGGTATTTCTGTGGCGGCGATCAATTATCCGCTTTCGGGAACGGACCGGTATCCGGCGGCGATGGAGCACAGCCGGCGGGCAATTCAGTTTATCCGGTGGAAGGCAGATGAGTGGAACCTGGACGCTTCCAGAGTGGCGGCTGGAGGAGGATCTGCTGGGGCCGGGATTTCGATGTGGATCGGGTTTCGCGGGGAAGAAGCAGAGCCGGAAAGCGAAGATCCGGTGGCCCGACAATCCACGCGGCTGACGTGCGTGGCGTCGTGGCAGGGGCAGTGTTCGTACGATCCGCATTTTATTCGTACGATTATTTCGGGGCCGGCGTATGCACACGAGGCGCTACAACTATTTTTCGGATTTTCGCCCGAGGAATTCGACAAGCCGGAGGCCCGGGCGATGTTTAAAGCAGCTTCGGCAATCAATTATGTGTCTAAAGACGCGCCGCCCGTGATGCTGTGGTACACCACGCCAAATTTACCGATGGACCCCGAGCCAGATGCGGGTCAGGGAATCCACCATCCGATATTTGGGCTGGTGCTGAAGGAGAAGATGGACGCGCTGGGGGTGGAATGCGTGGTGCGGGTGCGAGAGGATGTGTTAGAGGAGGATCAAGGGGCGATTCAGGCGCGATTTTACAGGGAGACGGTTGAATTTTTGAAGCGGCAGTTTGGAATGGGTTGAATGACCACTAAAGGAGAGTTCTATGATTACCGCAGGAACTGCATGTCTGGATATTACACCACCGCTGGGCACGATGATTCCGGGATCGTTTGAGGACCGGTTCGCCGAGAAGGTGCGCGATCCATTGCATGTGCGCAGTTTTGTGGTGGAACGAGAGGGGGAAGGCGTGGCGATTGTGGTGTGCGATTTGCTCGGGGTAAAGCGGGAGTATCTGGACCGCGCGAAGGAACGGATCGCGAAGGAGACAGAACTGAGTGCGGAAAGGGTTTTGATTTCTTGCACGCATACGCACACGGGGGCGGCTACGGGCGATGATGCTTATACGGCGTTTTTGATCGATCGGATCGCCGATGCGGTCAGGTTAGCGTGGCAGGACCGAAAGCCAGCGCAGGTGGGATTTGGGCGGGCTTTTGAGGACCGCGTGGTTTTTAACCGCCGCTATCGCATGAGCGATGGATCGGTGCGCACGAATCCGGGGGTGGGCAATCCCGATGTGGTGGTGCCAATGGGGCCGATTGATCCGGAGATCGGCGCGCTGTGTTTGCAGGGGGTTGATGGGGATGCGATTGGTTTGCTGGCCAATTACGCGCTGCATTATATCGGTGTGCCCGAATCCACATATTCGATTTCCGCGGATTATTTTGGGGTTTTTTCAACGCTGATTCAGCGGATGCGAGGTGACTCTTTTGTTGCGGCGCTTTCAAATGGTGCGTGTGGGGATATCAACAATATAGATGTGCTGGGGGATAAGCGTCCTGCGAAAGACCGTTCTCTGCATGCGGAACGCGTGGCGGGATTGATTGCTGCGGGTGTTTTATGGGCGTGGAATGAGATGGATTTTGCAGCCGATGTCCCTCTTGGGGCGGCGATGCAAGAGGTGGTTTTGGAGCGTAAGTCAGCACCTTTGGAGGCAGACATGGCGCGTGTGAGGGAGATTGAAGACACGGAGCGGCCCACGATGGCCGAACGCGCTTTTGTGCGACGAATAACCAGGCGCATGGCCGATGTGCCGGATCGGGTGCGGACGTGGGTGCAGGCAATTCGCATCGGGGAGTTGGGGATTGCAGCTGTGCCGGGGGAGTTGCTGGTGGAACTGGGATTGGATCTGAAAGCCCGGTCTCCGTTTTTGCAGACGATGGTGATCGAGTTGGCCAACGATTCGGTGGGGTATTTGCCTACGAGGCAGTCTTATGAAGAAGGGGGCTATGAGCCGGAAGCGAGCGTCTTTGCGCCGGGCTGTGGCGAGCAGATTGCCGAGGTGGCTTTGGGCTTGTTAAAGCAATTGCGATGAGTGAAAGTATTGGGACTACAGATGAAAAGCAGGTGGTGGAAGAACGGGCCGGGGCACTCCGTGAACGGGTGACGGCGCGCGCGCTGGTGATAGGTGTGCTCACGATTGTGGGGATGGCGCTTTTCATGTCCTATTTTGGGCGGAATTTGGTGAAGAATTACATGCCCGTAGCCGTGGCTCTGCCGTTTGTGGTCTGGCTGGGTATCAATACGGTGTTGAAGCTGTTTGCGCGGGGGTGGGCACTGTCCCGGATCGAGATGTTGACGGTGTTTTTCATGGTGTGGCTGGTGGGGAATTTGCCGGGTATCGGGTGGGCGATGTATATGGTGACCGATATTGCGGCTCCGGCTCACTATGCTTCTCCTGAGAACCGGATGCGAGAGGTGGTGATGCCCTATTTCCCGGACTGGCTGTTTCCAGAGGAATCGGAGGCGGTGATCGGGCAATTGTTTACCGGGGTGGAGGTGGGTGAGGCTATCCCGTGGTTGGCCTGGGTACGGCCGCTGTTCTGGTGGTTGATGGCGTGTTTGTCGCTGGTTGGAGCGGGTTTTTTTTCGAGTGTAATTTTTTACAAACAATGGCACGAGAAGGAGCGACTGGTTTTTCCAATGGCGACGTTTCCGATGGATATGCTCAGGCAGTCTGCGGGCAGCCGGGTGCCGGATGTGTTTAAGAATAAGGTGTTCTGGATTGGGTTTGGGTTTGTGGCGGGGATTATTGGCTGGAATATCATCGGGTATTTCGCCCTTAGCTTGCCGCCTATCACCCTGTTTTATTCGACCGCGTACAAAGCCGTGCCCCTGGGACATCATTTTCCAGATTATTTTTTGCGGGTGCAGCCGATGATTATGGGGCTGGCGTATTTGTGCCCGCTGGATATTTTGTTCAGTTTCTGGTTTTACGATTTTGTGAATATTTTGAAAAAGGGGTTGCTGAACCGCACGGGGTTTACGGTAGGTTTGCCCGGGCAGCCAGCGATGGGTGGCGAGATCGCGATGCTGGAGTCGCACGGGGCGCTGGTTTTTCTAGTGGGCTGGTCGGTGTGGGTCGCCAGAGGGCATTTGCGAGAGACGTTGCAAAAGGCGTTTGAAATGGGACGCGAGGACGATGACGGAACGCCGGTTTCTTACCGCACCGCGTGGCTGGGGTTGTTGGCTTCGGCGGTGTTTTTGGGTGGATGGATGGTGTCTGCCGGGATGAGGGTTCCCGTGATGCTGGTGCAGTTGTTATTGTTGTTTATCTGTTTTTTTGGGATTACCAAATACGCGGCGACTACGGGATTTATTTTTTTGTCTCCTGCTGGTGGGAAAGGTGCCGATGTGCTTCTGGCGCTGGGCGGAACGTCGAATTTGCCACCTGCGACACAGACGTCCATCTGGCTGGTGAATAGCAATGCGCTTTGCGGAGTGCCGATTCGGATTACGTGTATCCCGTCGGTGACGCATTTTTTTCGGATGCTGGGCGACCATTTGCGGCGACATCCGCTAATCTGGGGGTGTATCCCGGTGGCGTTTTTGACGGGTTTT
>JAGWBW010000085.1:0-4319 GCA_021295695.1 Candidatus Latescibacterota bacterium | reverse complement strand
GCAGTGGGGCCCTGATTGAGGGCAGCAAGCTGACGGGGTTCGAGCCGCAGAAGTTGGGGGTGTGGTTTTATGGGTTTGCAGAGGCAGGGGTGCTGACTTATTTGAAGGCGCGGGTATCCTGGTGGCCCTTTCATCCAGCGGCGATTGCTTTGCCTGTGGGGCGATACGGGTTTTGTCTGCTGATCGTGTGGTTGATGAAGACCTTTGTTATCCGATTTGGAGGCGTGAGTCTTTACCGGCGGTCTTTGCCGTTTTGGTACGGGGCGATTGTGGGATATTTGTTCGGGATTGGGTTCTCAAAGGTGGTGGATATAATCTGGTTTCCAGATGCGGGGCATGGGGTGCATGGGTGGTGAAGGTTTTGAAGATTTAGGAAATACTATTCAGAAACTCCTGCGGGATTTTTGCACCATAGACCTGAGGATGACCGCTGCGGTTAGAGGTGTAGATGAGCCACGCATTGTCAGAGGTCATGTAAGGGTGGGTGTGCGACCACTGGTTGCTATCGTGTTCGGTGCGGCTGAGGACGAGGCATTTGTGACGGCTCGATTCGAGGGAACCGATGTGGATGGGGATGTTTTCTTCCTGGGTAGCGTCCCCGATCCAGTATCGACCACAGCGGGAGACGCTGACGTGACCGAAACGGTGGGGAGTTCTGCTGACCAGGTTTGGCGCATTGTCGCGTAAGCCAGCAGTCCAGACGTTGCCTTCGCTGTCTTCGTCTTGTCCCGTGGATATGAAGATCTGGTCGGTTGTGCCAATCCACGCTTCGTGGCCGGTGGGTCGCGGCGTGTGTGGGCGATCAACGGGAAACCAGGTGATGCCTTCGCGGTCGGGTTCAAGGGCACCCAGGTGGACGAATTTGACGTCGGGCATTTTGTTGGCTTGAATGAGGATGCGGTTGTTGCCGTCGAGGGAGAATTGCTCGTGTTTGAAGTGGTAGTCGTCCCGCTGGGCAAGGGTGCCACATTTTCCGGTTGAGAGGTCTGTACACCAGACTTTGCTCGAGCCTTCTTCGGGATGGACACTGGCAGCGTAGTACCGTCCGTCCTGGGAAGTGGTGCCGTAGCTGAACCGGCCCTCTTCGGTCGGCAAAGATGTGATGTCGTCCTTTTTCAGGGTTTGATAGTTGCAGCGTCTGAGTACGAGCGCGTCCCCGTCTTGCTGATGATAGTAGAGGTGTTCGCCCCAAGCATGGAAGGCGGGGAAATGGGGGGCTTCGGCGAGTACGGTGTGGAGGCTGCCGTCTGCAAGATCGAGGAAGGATAGGCCACCGTCCTGGTCGTTTTGGGGATAATATCGAATTGTGATGCGGTTCCCATCTGCCGAGGAATAGGGTTGTTCGCCATAGATGTTGTCAGCTGGGCGGGGATCGTCGATGAGTTGGTAGATTTCAGCACCAGAGTTGGGATCGGTTTCGACGAGTTTCATGGCGTATCTCCTGGGAATGGAGGTTGGAGGGAAGATTTGAGGAAATATAACATGCTTGTGGATGCCCCATCAAGCTATTTTCCACTTTGATCGAAGGGAGGATCAGAGATGTCGCTCAAAATTTTGGATACGGCTGTTAATTGCGTCACCATGCAGGTGGCGTGCAAGGATGCTCGGGGGATGCGAATCTATCGCGCAGATCGAGCGGATGGTGCATTTGAGGAAGTCGGCGTTGCTCGAGAGGAGCAGTTTGTGGATGTGGCGGATTTGACACCCGGGAAGACGTATTATTATGTCGCCGTTGGTTTTGATCGATATCCAGAGCAGGATGAGTTGGAGGATATGGAACCCGTTGAGGCGCAGGTGCCCCGCGCGCCTTGCGAGAAACGGGTCAATCTGGCGCAGAAGACAGAGGCGTTTGAAGTGCAGGTGGGTGGGTATGTAGATGAGTCGAATGCGGTGACCCTGGGGCCGGAAGTGTATTGCCCGGGACCAAACTCGAGTATGCCGCCCTATGATCAGGTGTTTGAGCCAAATTTGTATGTGGTGATTGAGAATACGGGTGAGACAGATTTGGTAAATCCGTGGCTGGTGGCAAATGGACAGCGGGATTGGTGGTCGGTGGAGGCGATGGCGAAAGAGGCGATAGGCGGGCGAGATTTGGACGAAGAAGAGCGAATGATGGCGTTGTGGCAGTTTGTGGTGGATGAGGTTTACGACAGCCGATGCGGGATGTCCTGGTATGACGATGTGAGCGATCCGGTAAAGCTGTTCAACGCGTATGGGTTTGAGGGATGTATTGGATATGCGATTGCCACGAGTCGGTTGGGGGAGATGATGGGGGTGAAGTCGCGGGAAGTATGGGTTGGCGGTATTCTGGATGGACATGGTCGAGGGCGGCAGTGCAGCCATACGATTTTTGAAGCATGGGCAAATGGGACGTGGCATTTGCTCGATACGGATCAGATGGTATTTTTCTTAAAACGCGATAACCGCACGGTGGCGAGTGTGGCGGATCTGGCGCGGGATACAGAATTGACGAGCAGGTCGCACAGGAACCTGGGGCTGGCGGGAAAGGATATGGCAGAGAAGGATTATTACAGCGCGCAGTTCAAAAATCGGGAATTTGTGTATCCAACCAATCCGAGCGGTGCCTGGACTCGGGAAGATGGTCGTTTGCAACAGGATACGACGCAGTTGCCGTCGTCCCATACGATGGCGATGCGCTTGCGGCCGGGCGAGAAGTTGATGCGCTATTGGGATCAGGTGGGCAAGACGGTAGTACGGGGGCGTCGGTTGCACCCGGAGGTGCGGTATTCCAATGGCAAGCTGGTCTATCGGCCCGATTTGCGAAATCCGCTGGTGCTGAGGGGGTTAGAACAGCAGGTGAATGTGATGCAAGAAACGTCGAGACGATTGCCAGCTATTCATCCGGCTCAGAAGCAGTGCGTTTCCCGGATGATCTGGAAGGTGTGCTCGCCATATCCAATTGCCGGAGCGCGAGTGGGCTTGTCCTATAGACGGGGGAGCAGGGAAGACGGGCTTGAGGTGTTGTTGTCTCGGGATGGAGAGGACTGGCGGTCGGTCTGGGTGGCAACGGGACATCGGGCAAGTGCATGTGTGGATCTGGACTGGTATTTAAATCCGGCTTTATTCGACTGGCGAGGAGATTGGGATCCGGGATGGCGGGTTGGACCGCGTTATGAATATTATGTTCAGGTGGCGATGTGGGCTGGCGCGAATGCCGAGGACATGGGGGTGGACAAAATTTGGTTTGATACGGATTTGCAGTGTGCAACGCGATCTTTGCCATCGCTGTTCTGTGGTGAAAATCACATTCAATATCGAGATGGGACAAGGGGAAAACGGGGTGTTCGGATAATTTACGGATGGCAGGAAGAGCACCGTATTAAACCACCGAATATACCTGAACCGGTGTTCCCTTTGGATGGGGCAGAGTTGGATCAGGCAGATTTTGAGTTTCGCTGGGAACGACCTGAGGGGAACGGATCACAGGTGGATGATTATCACGTACAGGTGAGCAGGTATCCGGATTTCAGGTGGTGTGTGTGTCCCACTTTTAACCGGTATGTGAGCCGCACGGCATACGCGGGGAAGACGTGCTGGCAACCGCAATTTGCAGGGCTGTTGAATCCGGATGAGCAATATTATTGGCGCGTGCGCGCGCGAAATGCACATGGGGTGTGGAGCGATTGGAGCCGGACGTGCGCGTTCTCGCTGAAAGAGTCGGTAAAGTCAGGGTGAATACAGAATTGATTCACTTGTCCTACATTTAAATATAATTAGAAATTTTCTATTTTAGTTTAGCAAAGAAAAAAATAAATCTGATTTTTTAGCATTTCTCTGCGAAAATTGTTAAATTAGGTAGTGTTTATGTTGTTTACTTGACGAAGGGTTATCTAATGAACAAAAGGTCTGTTACCATCAAAGATATTGCAAGGCAGTTGGGTATTTCGTATTCAACAGTCTCACGTGCCCTGTCTCCACACGCTTCGGTATTGGTGAAGGAGGAGACCCGAGAACTGGTGCGACAAATAGCCGCCGATATGGACTACAGCCCCAATTTGATGGCGCGGGGGATTGTGATGGGGAAGACGGGTACACTGGGGCTGCTGACCTACCAGATTTTCCAGGAGACTTTTGGAAATCAGACCGACCAGATACTGAGGGCGGCTGGCGAGCGGGATTATCAGATCATGCTGGGAGTGGCCTCTAACCGGATTCCTAAAAATCCACGAGACGACCAGATTATGCAGGTCAAGCAATTGGTTTCCTGGGGCGTAGATGGACTTTTAATTCATACGCGAGGGGACGAAGGAGAGTCAGAGCGTATTTTGGATGCTGTGAAGGGACGCGTGCCAGTGGTG
>JAGWBW010000084.1:18754-19459 GCA_021295695.1 Candidatus Latescibacterota bacterium | reverse complement strand
TCACCACCCATGAACAGAATGTCCATCTTCGGGAAAAAAGGTAAAATCGACAACAGAAGACACCCCCACGCCAACTACATAACCGATCACAAGACCAAAGAACAAAGGGATACAGCGCCGATAGAGCGAAATGCCACCAATGCGCAGAATAATGAGTTTGGACGCCCAGGTGAGAAAAATACTGAAGGCATAGACCCGAGAACCCGACATCTTTTGAAAAGCCAGACCCAGAGGATGCAGGGGCCACCACGGGACGCGATTGCGAAGAAGCATAAGCAGACCCGCTTGCCCCAGCCCGAAAACCCAGACCGCTATTTTCCCTGGATCAAAAACCGTTTTATCTGCGCCAACAATAGCGGAAACCATGCGGTCATACGTGCGAATATTGGACCCACTAAAACCCGACAGCCCCAGGTTTTGACCCGCGTAGTTATATCCCAAATGCACAATAAAAAGACACGACCCGAAAAAACCCGAGGCAAAGGCCAACAGAACGATCCAGAAAACCCAGCGACGGCGGACATCGTTGCCCAGAAGTTTGAGGTGGTGAGGCAGCGCGGGCCAGGCGGGAATGCGCGAATTGCCAAAAAATGCACTCGAATTGATCACACCCAGAGCAACAGTATTTTGTTGCGTAAGCGTTGCAGTCCCCGTAAAAATCTCGACAAATTGCCCCCCCTTGCCCCCAACCGGAAAAAGATAAGA
>JAGWBW010000084.1:0-18714 GCA_021295695.1 Candidatus Latescibacterota bacterium | reverse complement strand
AGCGAGAAAAGGCGACAGACCGACTGCTATGAACCAGCCAAAAACAAAAATAGTCGCCGCGATAAAACCGAGCAACGCCAGGCGATACGATACGAGACCGTCATCTGCCTGCCCCGTCACGGCTGCGCGAAGAACATGCCGCAAATGACCTCGCGCGACCCATACTGCCCACACTGCCAGAAAGATGAAAGCACCATGAGATTCTAAAATCAGAATCTCAGCCGCTTCTGCCTGTTGCCCGGAAAGACCCACATTAAAACCCGTGCGAGCCATCACCCCTTCTTTGACAATGGCGATAAGACGAAAAGCCCAGAAACTGAAGAGGATATCGAGGTTACACATATAAGTAAGGCCCAAAACAGGAGGCAGAATACGCAAATAGAACGATGGAAAATTGCGCGCAATAGGCACCTCTTTGGTCAAATAACCGTCGTAAATGCCAATTCGAGGCAAGCTGATGGCAAAATAACCGAGAATATTCCAGGCAAAAACACCGAAGACAATAAAAAATCCTACCCAAAAAAATTTATTCCGAAAAATGCCGGGTATAACGCGGCCGGGTTCGTCAAAGCCCTCGGTCAACGCAATGGGAAAAGCCGCGAGTGGAAAAGTGAGACGCTCGTTTTCTTCCCATTGCTTTTGAAAAATGACCGAGAGACATAACCCGGCAACAACAAGGGCAATAGATACGGCAAACCACCAGTGCAGCGAAGCCAGCCATCCGCGCCAGGGAATGCTCGCACCATCGGGAAGACCCTCGTAATACGTGCGAATAATTTCGGGCGTTGCCTGGGGCAAACACCACCAGGGCAAGATGTCAAAAAGGACTTCTTCCCATCGATTTTCGGGCGAGGCGTAATAAAACGGCGTACTGACAATGCCGCCCCAATAGGTCGTCCACCCACTTGCCGAAACCGTACCCACAATCCACGACATACTGTAGATAACGAGAAGTTCTGTGCTGCGCAAAGCCATGCGTGGCCACGCGAGCTTTAGAATGAGATTGATCACGAGCCATGCGACAAAGGGCAAGAGCATGGCCATAGACAATTGCGATTTGACCAGCGACGCAGACCCCAAAATCATGCCCGTGTAATCGCTGTAAATATTGAGCAAGGCCGCAGTAGCCGCACCCAGGACAATGGATCGGACGGTAATGTGCCGCGGGCGCGCAGGTTCGGGTTGTGATTGTGCGAGTGCCATAAGATTGCGATAAGTTGGCGTTCAAGTATCCAGTGATGTGATATTTTGGGTAATGATATATTGACCATTTGTCAAGGTTGTTGTGGCGCGCCCTGTATTTTTGTCTTTCATGAAAACGAGGTACAGTTTACATTCATGAAAACGCAGAACCGTATGTTCAAAGGAGAAGAATAGATGAGCACACATAGCTTAATAGCCGTAGTAAAACAGGACTGCCCGACCTGCGTCCTCATTGCACCTGTGCTCAGGCAAATTGGAAAGCGGGACGACTCACTCGCGGTTTACACGCAGGACAATCCCGATTTTCCCACGGGAATTGCAAACCTTATTGACGACACCGGTCTGGAACACTCGTATCGCCTCAATATCGAAACCGTTCCAACCCTGCTCCGTTTTGAAAAAGGGCGAGAAGTGGCGCGAACTGTTGGATGGCATCGCGGCGATTGGGAAACCGTATCGGGACTCCGTCCCCTCGGTGCAGACCTGCCCGAATCTCGCCCGGGGTGCGGATCAAAAAGCATCGAACCGGGCATAGCTGAAAAACTCGCCGTACAATTTGGCGAAACAAAACTCGCCGCCCGGCGCATTGAAGTCGGCTCTCTCGAAGACGAAATAGAAACGTGTTTTGCACGCGGCTGGAGCGACGGCCTGCCCGTCGTCCCCCCCACCGAAGAACGCATCATGCGCATGCTATCGGGAACGACCCGCGCGCCCGACGAATTAGTGGGTATTGTCCCCCCCAATTACAACAAATGCACCGTAGAAAAAGTCGCCATTAACGCTGTCCTCGCCGGATGCAAACCCGAATACTTGCCCGTTGTACTCGCAGCGGTTGAAACCGCACTCACAGAGGCCTTTTGCATGCACGGACTGCTCGCCACGACATTTTTTGCAGGTCCCATGATCGTCGTCAACGGACCGATCACACGCGAAATCGGCATGAACGCACGGGTCAACGCGCTCGGGCAGGGCAATCGCGCCAATGCGACCATCGGACGCGCCCTTCAACTCGTCATTCGCAACATCGGCGGCGGTGTCCCCGGTGGCATTGACCGCGCCATGCTCGGCAACCCGGGCAAATACACCTTCTGCTTTGCCGAACGCGAAGACGATTCGCCCTGGGAATCCCTCGCTGTCGAAAGGGGATTTGCACCCGATGCATCCACGGTCTCGCTATTTGCAGCCAGCGGCGTCACCCCCATCATGGATCAGGCGTCCCGAGATCCCGACGCGCTTTGCCGATCCATTGCCGCCTGCCTCAAAGCCGACGGCCATCCCAAACACGCAAACAGCCCGCCCCCCGTACTGGTCATATCGCCAGAACACACCCGCCGCTATGCAGACGCAGGCTGGTCAAAAACCCGATTCCGCGACACATTAAATCAGTACCTCCAACTCCTCGCACCAGAACTGATCCCAGGCGCGGACGGCATCCCGGAAGGTACGCGGGCAAAAGACAAAGAAACAATATCCAAATTCCGCAACAACACATTGCACATCGTCCGCGCAGGCGGAGACGCAGGCTTATTTTCTGCTCTCATCAGCAGTTGGGGTGGCAGCCAATCCATCACAAAGGAGATCACGCCATGAAATTGCTCGACCCCACATCCGAACAAAAACCAGCACAGAGAGAACGGGTAAAACGCCCGCAATCACTCGATGGACTGACCATTGGGCTTCTCGACATATCCAAAAGTCGAGGCGACGTATTCCTCGACCGCATCGAAACGCATCTCGCGCAGCGCAACCTCAAAGTCAACCGCTACATCAAACCGACATTCACGCGCCCGGCACCCATCGAACTCCAGCAACAAATCGCCATCGAATGCGATGTGGTCGTCGAAGGCCTGGCAGATTGAGGGTCCTGTACAACGTGCAGTGTGCACGACACGACCAACCTGGAAACGCGCGGTATTCCCACAGTCTTTGTCGCATCCGAGCCGTTCCGCGAAGCAGCCGATGCCCAATCGACCGCCCTGGGATTTAATCCCGCTCGCGTCTTTGTAGGCCATCCCATTCAGGACCGCACCGATGAAGAAATGCAGGCACTTGCCGATGACGCTATTGAACGCATCTTGAAAGGCATTCAAGCATAAAAAATGAAATCGGAGGTTATACCAATGAACCAGCTAACAATAAGCGGATTTGACGAGGAACTGACCGACAAAATTCAGCATGTCGCAAACCAGGAGGGTATTTCCTTAAATCAAGCCGCATTGAAGCTTATGCGATTTGGAGCAGGTCTCGGTCAAACCAAGAACGCCAGTGACACTGTCGGAACGTCTTTGGATCACTTGATTGGAACCTGGACGCGCGAGGAAGCCGATGAGTTAAATAATGCCCTTAAAGACTTCGATCAAATTGACGAGTATATGTGGAAATGAGAATCCTCCTTGATACCAATGGGTATTCACATCTTAAGCGAGGACATCGCCGAGTTGCGACGCTGGTACGCGGGTCAGAGGAAATTTTTCTATCAATCGTCGTCATTGGCGAGTTGCTCTATGGTTTTCGACAAGGCTCGCGCAGTGATCGAAACATCGCAGAATTGCAAGCCTTCCTCAACAATCCCTATGTCACATCTGTACCCATAAGCTTCGTGACAGCCGACCATTATGCGCAGATTGCAATGTCGTTGAAAGCCAAGGGACGTCCCATCCCATCGAACGACATTTGGATCGCAGCTCATGCGATGGAGACCGGTGCTCATCTCATTTCATCTGATCGGCACTTTGCAGAAATTGATGGGATTTCATGGATGCACGTCTCGAACGAGTGACTGACCGGCAATCTCCTTATTCATTATTTACCACTATCCACTAACAAAGAATTGACCCCTCAAATGAACGACAAAAAAATCACCAAAACAGACCGAGAATGGCGGGCGGAACTTACGCCCGAACAATACTACGTCTGCCGTCAAAAAGGCACGGAACGCGCCTTCACCGGCATGTACTGGGACTGCCGTGAAGAAGGCGTATATCGCTGTGTATGCTGCAACGCCGAACTCTTCCGCTCAGACCAGAAATTCGACTCCCACTGCGGATGGCCCAGCTTTTTTGACGCCATTGACCCCGAACGCATCAACCAGCACGAAGACCTGAGCTTTGGCATGCGCCGCATCGAAGTCACCTGTGCCCGCTGCGACGCGCACCTGGGTCACATCTTCGACGACGGACCCGCCCCCACGGGCCTGCGCTATTGCATCAACTCCGTCGCCATTGATCTGGATCGCGATACAAAATCGTAAATCCATAAAACAAGCGCACAGGCGTAGCCAAATGTTTTGAAGGGGGATTGTCTTTGACTTTCATCTGCCTCTATCCGCATTCATCCATCTGCGTCCATCTGCGTCCATCTGCGTCCATCTGCGGATACTTTTAATGACCCTCAAAACCCTGAATCACATCCTCTCCAAATTTCAAAACCTCGCCATCCTCGTCATCGGTGATTACTTCCTGGACCGCTATCTCATCACTGACCCCGATCTCGCCGAAACATCCATCGAAACCGGTCTTGAAGCACGCCAAATAGTCGCCATTCGCAACCAGCCCGGCGCAGCTGGCACCATCACCTCCAACCTCTGCGCCCTCGGCATTGGACACGTCTATGCCCTGGGCATAATCGGTCGCGATGGGCAGGGCTATGACCTCAAACAGGGATTGCGCGCCACGGGTGTAGATATCACCCACCTCATCGAAACACCCGACCGTTTTACCCCGACTTATACCAAACCCATAAATAAAAAAACAGGCGCTGAAATGGAACGCCTGGACATAAAAAATCGAACGCCTTTACCCCTCGACCTCGAAAATCAACTCATCAAAACTCTGCACAACCTCCTCCCCCAGGTAGATGGCGTCATAGCCCTCGACCAGGTACAGGAACCCAACTGCGGTGTACTCACAGACCGCGTCGTCGCAGAACTCGCCAAACTCGCCAAAACGCATCCCAACACCACATGCTTCGCCGACTCCCGCACCCGCATCACCAACTTCAAAAATATCATACTCAAAGCCAACCGCGACGAAGCCATTCACGCTACGGAAGAACGCGACCTCAACCAATGTGCCCGCATCTTTTCCCAGCGCACCGGCAAACCCGTCTTCATCACCCTTGGACCCGACGGCATTCTCGTTGCCAACAACGAAAATCTCACGCATATTCCCGGTATAAAAGTTCCGCTTCCCATTGATATAGTTGGCGCAGGCGACAGCGTCTCGGCATCTGTTGTCTCCGCCCTTTGTGCTGGCGCATCATTATCCGACGCCGCCCAAATAGGCGTATTGGCCTCATCCATCACCATACAACAAATCGGCACAACCGGCACAGCCTCGCCCGAACAGATCGCAAAGCGATTTCGAGATACCCAAACGTCTTAAAAGGACATCCCATGTCTGACAAACCCAACTTCATCGTATTCATGAGTGACGACCAGGGACATCGCGACCTCTCTTGCATGGGCGCGACCGACTTCCAAACCCCCAACTTTGACCGCATCGCATCTCGGGGAGCAAAACTCACCCGCTGGTATTCCAATGCCCCGATCTGCTCCGCCGGGCGTTGCGGCATACTCACCGGGTGCTATCCCATTGCCGCGGGCATTCCCGGCAACGTAGGCGTAACTGCCGACGGCCTGTCGCCGGACTTGCCCACCATACCCAAAGCACTCAAAAAACTGGGCTATCAAACCTGCATGTCGGGCAAATGGCACCTGGGCAACCGCGAACCCTTTTTGCCGCACAACCACGGCTTTGACCACTGGTTTGGGTTCACCAACGGCTGTATCGACTACTACTCGCACATCTTCTACTGGGCACTATCTTCGCAAAACCAGGCGCGGCACGACCTCTGGGAAGACGGCAAAGAAGTGTATCACAACGGCACCTACTTCGTCGATCTCATGCGCGACAAAACCATTGAATACATCCAAAAAGCCAAAAATAATGGACGACCCTTCTTTATTTATGTCCCCTTCAACACCCCGCACTATCCCCTGCACGCGCCAGAAGAATACATGGAACGCTATGCCCACTTACCCCGCTCGCGACAACTCATGACCGCCATGCTCACCGTCATGGACGACGCCATCGGCAAAATCCTCGACGAACTCGAGCGATTGGACCTCTTTGACAACACCTGCATCTTCTTTCAACCCGATCACGGTCCCTCGCGCGAACCGCGCAACTGGACCGACGGCACAGACCTCCCCTATCCCGGTGGCGACACAGGTGGCCTGCGCGGGCACAAAGGCACCCTCTGGGAAGGCGGCATTCGCGTCCCCACGCTGATGAGCTGGCCCGCGCGTGTACAGGGCGGAAAAACCATCGACGAAATCGGCATCGGCATGGACATCTTCCCCACGATCCTCACCGCCGCAGGTGGCGACCCCGAACAATACAACCTCGACGGCACGGACATTCTCCCGATGATCGCCGACAATGCCCCTTCACCACACGGGGACCTCTTCTGGACACAAGGCCCCAAAGGCAACACCCGTGTGATTCAACGCGACCGCTACAAGCTCCTCCTCGAGGGCAACGAAATACACCTCTCCAACCTCAACACCGACCCCAACGAAACCACCAACATCGCAGGCGATGAACCCGACCTGACCAACGACCTCCTCACCCGCCTCAATGAATGGCACGCCTCTGTAACCTAACCCCTCCCCCCCTTCACACTCCACACCGAACCCGACGTATAGGTATTGCGTTCAGAACACAAAAACTCAATCACCTCAGCCACCTCCTCCGGATCTGAATACCGTCCCATTGCCTGGCCCGGGGGACTGGCAACATGCTCGGGTGAAAACCTCGGCACCACCATATCCGTCAACGCCCGCCCCGGCTCCACGCCATTGACAAACACCCCATCTTTGCAATACGCATTGCCCAGCGCGCCGATAAACGAATACACAGCCCCCTTCGATACCGAATAAGGCACTTGATTCGGGCTGCCATTGCGCGCCCCCGAAGTAATCGTCACACAGCGCCCCCAACCGCCTGCGAGCATGTGGGGAATTGCAGTCTGGTGAAAATGATAAACTCCGTACACATTGATACGCATCACCTTGTCAAACTGCGCCACAGGTTGCTCAAAAAACGGCTTCTCCCACCCCAAAATACCGGCACAACACACCAGAATATCCAGCCTTCCAAAACGCTCAACCGTCTGTGCCACGCACGCCTGAACAGCGGACTCATCCGTCACATCTGTCGCCACAAACATCGCCTCCTGTCCCAATGCCTCGATCTTTTCAACCGTTTCTGCCCCCTCTTTTGCCAGAACATCGGCAATAACAATATCTCGCCCTTCCTCTGCAATCCGAACCGCCGTTGCCCCACCAATACCCCGCGCCCCGCCCGTAATAAGCGCAACCCGCCGTTCCTTTTCCGCTGCAAAACGCAAATTCGACATCTCACCCTCCTCATATTCTATTTCCATTGCTCATTGTCGTCTCATAGGTTAATATAATCTAAGTTGCGACCAATTCCATACTTGAATACAAGGAGTAAATCATGAAAATTGACCAGGTCGAACACTTCCTGCTCGGCAACAGCTATGTCGTTCGCCTCACAACCGACACCGGCATCTCCGGCATCGGAACCTCCGCCTGCTGGGGCTATCCCGAAGCCATTCAATCCATAGCCAAAGTCTTCAAAGAATACCTCATCGGACAAAACCCCATGCGCATTGAACACCACTGGCAGCACCTCTACCGCATGGCACCCTTTCGCGGCACCGCGCTTTGCGGTGCAGTCAGCGCAATGGACATCGCCCTATACGACATCAAAGGCAAACACTTTCAAGTCCCGGTCTGGGAACTGCTCGGTGGCAACTGCCGCGACAAAATTCGCCTGCACCTGCTCGCGGGCGGTCCCACACCCGAAAAAGTGTATGAAAACGCAAAAGCCGCCGTTGCCGAAGGCTTTACCGCGATCAAATTCGATCCCATCACAGGCGGATACCAGAACCAGGCGCAATCGCGCATCATACAAAACGCCGTCGAAATCGTCGCCGCTGCCCGCGAAGGTGCCGGACCCGATGTAGATCTCATCGTGGAAGTCCACCGCAAACTCACCCCAATGGTCGCCGTAGCTCTGGGCGAAGCCCTCATCCCCTATCATCTCTACTTTATGGAAGACCCTATCCAGATAGACACCATCACTACCCAGGCGGAAATCGCCAAACGCATTCCCGTTCCCCTGGCCAATGGCGAGCGCTTTACCTCAATATGGGAATTTCGCGAACTCCTCGAACACGGCGGTCCCCAATACGTGCGTCCGGACATTGCCCTGGCAGGAGGTCTGACCCACTGTAAAAAAATTGCCGCTATTGCCGAATCCTATCACTGCGCGGTCGTCACCCACAATTTTCTCAGCCCCCTGGGCACAGCCGCATCCCTTCACCTCGACGTTAGTATCCCCAACTTCATCACACAGGAATACTCCAAAAACGACGAAGGCGAACACAACACCGTGTACAAATGCGCTCACAAACGCGAAGGTGGTTATATTCCCCTTCCCGAAGCCCCTGGCCTGGGCGTTGAACTCGACGACGCCAAAATCCCCGACACGCCCTTTGCTCCCTTGACCAAAGTCAGTACACCGAGACGAGAGGATGGATCAATCGCGTATGCGGTGTGAAACAAATTACAAAACCGCCATCCTCAATGCGGTATCAAACCCCGAGACCTTTCTCAGGCTTACCCTGAGCCATCCGCGTCGCGGCACAACCTGTAACAAAATCGCCGTCCGCGTGGTTCAGATCAAAAACGCGCCCCACCTCCAGATCGCGCGATATAGCCGCACGCAAGACATCACGGAAAACATCCCGCTGACCGACGCGAACGCCGCGCTCGACGAACTACTCGCCTTGTCCTTCTCACAAATCCACGTACAAACCAGCCGTGAAGACCTGCATATTCGCATCACAAAAAAAGGCCGCGTATTATTCAAACGCGCAAAACCCTCGCGTCCAAATACCCAACCCGCGCTATCGCACAACCGCGCCAAGCACCATCCCCTATCCGACAACCGTCCCGACGCTTTTCTCCAGGGCCTCGGCATCATGGATCACAACGGGCGCGTACGCGCATCTATGCGCGACAAATTCAAACAGATCAATGCCTTTCTCCACCACCTGCAACCCGTCATACCAGAAACAAATCACCCCCTCACCCTCATAGACTGCGGCTGCGGCAACGCGTATCTCACATTTGCAGCGTATCACTACCTGAACAACATCCAGAACATCCCCGCGCGATTCATTGGCATTGACCACAACCCATCCCTCATCGCCAAATGTCGCAACTTCGCCCGTGACCTCGGCTGGACAGACCTCGCCTTTCGCGAATCCAGCATTGCCGACTTCACACCCCAAACACCGCCCGACATCGTCTTTAGCCTTCACGCCTGCGACACAGCAACCGACGACGCCATTGCCCGCGCTGTACAGTGGAACAGCCCCGTCATTCTCGCAGCACCTTGCTGTCAGCACGAACTACGCCCACAACTCGACGCTTATGTCTTCGCACCCGTAATGGCGCACGGCATCCTCAAAGGGCGCACCGCCGACATCCTCACCGACGCCTGCCGCGCACAACTCCTGCGCATATTGGGCTATCGCACCGAACTCATAGAATTTATCGACTCCAAACACACGCCCAAAAACATCCTCATCCGCGCAAAAAAAACCGCCCGAACAAGTGATCCAACCCTCGTTCGGGAATATTGCAGCCTGCGCGACTTCTGGCACATCAAACCCAGTCTCGAACAACTGCTCGCCCGCGAACTCGCGCCTCTTTTATCCTGACTCATCCTTCACATATCAAGGAGAATAGCCATGTGGAGAGATCCAATTGTGGAGGAAATACATGCTGTTCGCAAGAAAATCGCTGAAGACTGCAATTATGACCTGACGTTACGCAGGTGAACGGAGCCGAAGCATCTGTTCCACCTGCGTTGGTAGTAGATTTTTCGACTCCGCTGCGCTCCGCTCAAAATGACAGGGCCATATTTCAAATACTTGACCGACTCAGGAGCATTTTGTCGATTATGTACAATACTTTTGATAAAACTCTTTTACTTCGTCTGGTATCTGGTCTGATTCACAAAGTCCTTGACGAATTTTGAGCAAAAGTGTTGGATCTATAGGTGGTTGAAAAGTACCATCACGCAGAAGAATATTAGCTCGCCATTCCTCAAGCAGGTCCGCATATTCATAAGCAACAACCGATTTTTTTTGGATAAAAGGATGGTCATTCGGTTGCAGGACACAAGTTTCATCTATTCCCGGATACCATGACGTGACGTTCAACAGTATTGTTTGTGATGGATTGCCTACGCAGTCTATAAGAAATAAGTACAAATGATGACCGCCAGAATCATCAATCAATACACATCTTCCTGCTAACGACATATTTTATCCTATCTTATTTCTTGACTCATATTTTCAATCTTGCGTTCAAACATTGCCCTCCCACCAAGTTTTTGTTTAATCGCTATTAAATCATCACCATACCATCCCACAGCTTTGAGTAAGATACCCCAATCTATTGGAGAAGACGATCTGCCAGGGTCATCAAATTCTGGTAAAGAATACATATATCTCTGTAACTCGTTAAATGATTTTTTTCCAAATTTCTCAAATACCTCATGTATCAAATCAACTTCAAATCGAGATAGTTTACCCTCACCTGTATCATCCTTGAGTAACTTAATGATATGCGGGGATTCAGGAGCAGAAAAAGATTGAGACCAATATTCCCCTGTCCAAGGATTGTTAATAAGATGATACGTATTAATTGGTGTTGGGCCTAAGGGCGTATTATATGGACGGTCATAAGTTACTGGACTTCCCCGCCGTTTCAAAGACTCTCTATCAATGAGATATATTAACTTGACCAGTTTATGTACATCAATTTTATCGCCACAATAAGTTGCGAGTATCGCAGCGGTCTGGGTCGTCTTGTGTTCTTTGAACTGAGGCACTTCCAGTGTCGGTATGAACTTCTCAGCAGGTGTGGGATTAGACATAACGTTTTTACTCTTTCTTGAAGGGATCATCTGCCTCGCAGATGGGCAATCAAAATGGACGTATCAATCAATACGCCTCGATTTTCTTCTGCCATTCATCCCATTCCTTTTCAACTTCTCGAAAAGCTGCCGCGATTCCCTCGTCGTCTTTCCAAATGCCGTGCGTCTGTGCCAGTGCTTCCAGCACCTTTTCTTTATTTTTTCCAAAAAGGGTGAGTTGTTTCGCAGGAAGTTCTGGGCGTTTTCGTTGTATCATAGCTTCCTGCATTTGTTCTGCAATCGCGCGAATTACTGGAACAGCCACGCTATTTCCAGTCTGCTTCCGAAGTTGTGTGATATTTACGACAATCTTAAAATCTTCGGGGAAACCCTGTAGCCGCAAGAGTTCTCGCCCGGAGAGACGACGAATGCCATTGACCAAAAGATAGTTATAAGATGCGCCGGCGCGCAAAGCACAAGAAAACGGCAATACTGATATATTACCACCTTTATTCTCATGCCACACAGAGGGATAAAACGGTTCAATTTTGCATTTTTCAAAACGCGATTTTCGGATTCTATCCGATGCAAACAAACTTGGATCTACTTCGCTATCTGGCTCGATAATCTCTGATAGGGGCTTATAAGTCCCGTTACTGGTCGGAAAAGTGAATGCGATGGGGTCTCGAAATCCAACAATAAAAATCCGTTCTCTCTTTTGAGGCACCCCGAAATCGAGTGCGTTCAAAATTTTATGATATATAGTGTACCCCAGTGCTTGAAGATGTTCGCATATCACCCGAAAAGTTCTTCCACTATCGTGGCTCACCAACTGCCTCACATTTTCAAGAAGAAATGCCTGTGGTTGCTTTGCTCTCAAAATCCGTTCTATATCAAAGAACAGCGTGCCCCGCGTATCTTCAAACCCCTGTTTATTGCCGATAATACTAAACGGTTGGCAAGGGAACCCCGCCAATAAATATCATGTTCTGGAATCGTCGCTTCGTCAATTTGCGTAATGTCGCCTACTGGCATTTCGCCAAAGTTGTGATAATAGGTCTGTTGAGCTGGTTCGTCCCACTCAGAACTAAACACACAGGTACCACCTGATTCTTCAAACGGAATACGCATCCCGCCAATGCCAGCAAACAAATCAATAAATGTCCAATTGCTCGTATTCATTGTCTGGATCATTCCTATCTTTAGAGTCCGAGCCAATCGTTCTTCTCTGTGAACTCAAAATGAAAGGGGATGTCACGTACAACTGAAAAATCTACAAGATTGAGCCTTCAACGGCAACCCTATTTTTGATCAGATTTTCGTGTCATGAGCTTACAAATTCCTTATCTTCTTTGGCACTATTTTTTTCATTTAAAATACAGGTATGTATCCTACCACCACATAACGTTGAGGAAAAAGCATGAGATATTTTATAGTAATTTGTATCCTGAGCCTATTGCATCATCCGACATTCGCACAGGACGGAAAAGCCCTGTACGCGACATATTGCGCGCAGTGTCACGGACCCGACCTGAGAGGGGGCAACGCGCCGAGCATGGTCGATGGCATCTGGAAATACGGAGACGGACGCGGCTATCGCATCCGCAACATCAAAAACGGACTCACCGACCTGGGCATGCCCGGCTATGGAAAACAGCTCACAAACAGACAGATTGCGATGATCGTAGATTTTATCGAACAACAAGAAAAAGAAGTGGGCCAACCCAAACCCCCGCCGCCCGACTTTGTACAAACACTGGACTACGATATCAATATCGATATCTGGGTCCAGGACCTGCAAATCCCCTGGGGAATCGACTTTATTGATCCACAAACCGCACTGATTACCGAACGTCCGGGCACGCTGCGAATGGTAAAAAATGGACAGCTCCTCGATCCCGTCGCGGGAACGCCCCAGGTAGTTCACGAAGGACAGGGCGGTTTAATGGACGTGGCAATAGATCCGAATTACGCTGAAAACGGATGGATTTACCTCGCCTATAGCCATGAACTCGCCCGCATTGAAGGGCAGCGCCGGTCCCCTGCTATGACCCGCCTCGTTCGTGGTCACATCGAGAATAATACCTGGGTCAATCAAGAAGTCATTTACGAAGCCCCACATGAAACCTATAGCACCACCCGGCATCACTATGGCACCCGCATCGTATTCGACGCAGACGAATACCTCTACTTTGCAGTAGGAGACCGGGGCGCGCAAAACCAGGCACAGGATTTGACCCGACCAAACGGCAAAGTCCACCGCATCCACACAGACGGACGCATACCCACAGACAATCCGTTCGCAGAAACAGAAGGCGCACTAAAAACGATCTACTCCTACGGCCATCGCAATCCCCAGGGCATGGCAGTCAACCCCGTCACAGGAAAAATATGGGACGGCGAACACGGTCCAATGGGAGGGGACGAACTCAATGTCGTAGCCAGAGGAAAAAACTACGGATGGCCTGAAATTACTTATGGTCTCAACTACAACGGCACAATAGTCTCCGACCGCGCAAGCCAACCGGGAATGGAACAACCAACCCTTTACTGGCGGCCATCAATCGCCATCTGCGGCATCAATTTTTACCAGGGCAACATGTTCCCCAAATGGCAAAATAAATTGCTGGTGGCATCCTTGAAATACGAAGATGTGCGGGTACTCTCCGTTGACGGAGACCGCGTCATACACGAAGAAGTCATACTGAAAAACGCGGGACGGGTGCGTGAGGCTATATCCGGACCAGACGGTGCGGTGTACGTCGTCCTCAACCAGCCCGATGCAATCTTGCGCTTAACGCTAAGTGAAGAGAGATGACAGGAGGGGCAATTCAAACCAGACTTCGCTGTAACTCAATTTTAACACCCATTTTTTCTGCTTCTTTTAGCAAAAAAGAAATGATGTCAACAGGTTCAGCCACAAGGGATTTAGCCACCAATTTCATCATTAAGTCCGCCGTTCGAGTCTGTTGATTGACCCGATCCTGGCGTTCCCAATTATAGATTGACTGCCGGGTACACCCAATCAACTGGGCAAAATCGGTCACTGAAAGCCCAAGTGATTCTCGAAGGGCTTTGATCTCTTCGCGGGAATAAAAAATCTCTTTATCTTCAAGACGTTGATAAAACAAATCCTGCCATCGCTTCGTCTCTCTGGGATCGAAGGCACGGGCATTACAAGTATCACACACTCCCACAATTGCTTCTGGCACCACAAAGGGAAAGGCTTTGACTTTGGTCTTGTAATTCTGAAATCGCACAGGCTCAATAGTTCCCTTGCCACATTCAGGACAGGGAACGCCAAACATTCTATCACCCATTTTTTTACCCTTCCTTTACTCGGCATGGTGGGCGGTAATAAAAAAATAAAAACGCCCTGTGTAACTTCTCACCACTTTTCCAGCAGTGTAGAAGAGATGTCCCTGTGTATCGCGCCCAATGATCACATATTTCATCCCATCCACTGCCTGTTTCAGTTCGTCTCGCTCCCGTTTATAAACCCGCGTTGCCGTAAAGATGCAGTGTTCGAGGTCTGCTTCTGAAAAATATCCTTCTTCTATAAGGTCTTCAACTTTAGACGAAATCAAGTATTGTTTTCTTGCAATGAGTGTTTTAATATCATTAAGGGTCATTCTCTCCCCTTCTATTTCTTGTCAAACTATAATATATGTAAAAATATGGACTTTTCAAAAGTAAAATTTTATACATCATGGCACTCGCACAACCCATAAACAACACCGAAGCCTTGCCCAATCGCGACCGCGTAACCGCGCGCTGTGTCCTGCTGGGATTGGGGCTGGTCATAAGCGTGAATACATGGCCCATTTACGGACTCTATGTAATTCACATCAATCAGATGGTATTCAGCTACATGGCGATGGCACTCATGATCCCATTTGTATTGCTATCCCTGGGGCTGAACGTACTCTTGCGAAAATACTGGCCCCGCGCCGCGTTTTCCCCCCTCGAAATGGCCATCGTATTTTCCATGGGGCTGGTGGGCGCATTATTTCCCCTCATGAATTTTACCGGCCTGATCATGGGGCATCTGGCAACCCCCTATTATTTTGCCTCCGCGCAAAATCGATGGTCTGAATTTCTCCATCCTCATCTGCCACGCTGGTTATTCCCCACAGATGACAATGGGGCAATGCGCCTCTTCTTTGAAGGCTTACCGCCCGGCCATGCAATACCGTGGGAAGTGTGGGTAGTGCCCCTATTCTGGTGGTTTGCATTTGCAGGCGCAATCACCTGGACCTGCTTGTGCATCGCCGTGATTTTGCGACGACAATGGTCCGAACACGAAAAACTGCCATTTCCCGCGGCTCAGGTCGCATTGGAACTCGTACGAGAAGAAAAGGAGAAAGTATGGCCCCCGCTGGTGGGACGCCCGGCATTCTGGATCGGCATGGCAATTCCACTAACCGTAATATGCTGGAATATCCTGTCGTATTTCATGCCCGACTTCCCAACAATACCAATCACGCGAGCGGGCGATGGCGTCACATTTTTGCACATCAGCCGATATATTCCAGACCGGTACTTCTATATCGGAATACAATTCTTCATCGCGGGCTTTGCATACTGGACCAGCCTGGACGTACTATTTTCCATCTGGTTTTTTTATCTACTCGTCGTAGCCGAAGTCTATACCTTTAACCGGATCGGATATACCATTGGAACGCCGGGACTGTGGTCCTCAACACACGCAGCCAATGCGTGGCAGGCATTTGGCGCACTTGCATGTATGCTATGCCTGGGATTGTGGATGGGACGCGAACACCTCAAAGGTGTCTGGCATGCCGTTAGAGGGCGAAAAAAATTAGACGACGCCGAAGAACTCATGTCCTACCGCACCGCGGGCATAGGTGGCCTGGCCGGGTTATTATTCATTATCGGATGGCTGCACGCCTCGGGCATGGCATGGTATGTGATCGTACCCTTCACAATCGGCATGGGCATATTGTATGTCGGCATAGCCCGGGTCATTGCCGAAAGCGGATTGGTCTATCTGCGCGGCTCCATGATGCCCCCAACCTTCGCCCTCTACACCCTCGGCTCGGCGAATATCCCGGCGGCGAGCATGGCAAATTTTGCGTTTTCTTTTGCGTATTTTACAGACGCCAAAAGTCTCGCCATGGCCAGCATGGCGCATTGCTCGTGGATCACAGCAGCCATAAAAGGACGCAAACGTATGGTGGCGATGGCCCTGGTATTGGCGGGCATTGCAGCGGCGATCTCATCAGTCGCATTTACACTGTATTTGGGCTACGAAACCGGCGCGTATAACTTCAGAGCATTTGAGTTTCGCACGCATCCACGGATCTTTGATTACTGGATCCGACAGATGCAAACCTTTAACCCACCGGACTGGAATCGGATTGGGTTTTTCGGTTTTGGCGCAGCCGGAATGGCACTATTGACATTCTTGCGGTATCGCGTATCCTGGTGGCCCTTGCATCCCGTTGGATTCGCCATCATGGAAACCCAGGCCGTGCGGGGAACGATCTTTACAATCTTTCTCGTATGGCTGTGCAAATTGCTCATCTTGCAAATCGGCGGCATCGCATTATACCGCAAAGGCCAGCCCTTATTTCTCGGTATCCTCGTCGGGTTTATCCTCGGCGTGGCAATCTCGGCAACAGTAGATACAATCTGGTTTCCGGGCAGCGGGCATTCGGTTCACCATTGGTAAAGGCTCCAAAATGAAAAATCATAACACTGACAAACCCTCATCACTCGGCCAGGCCTATCGCAGTGTCGGACCCTATTTAACCCTGGGCATTCAACTCATCGTGACAATTTTGCTATGTATATTTGCAGGACATTGGGCAGACGGCAAATTTGACACCTCGCCCCTATTGACCTTAATCGGTGGCCTGTTAGGCATTGCCGCGGGATTTTATCACTTCTTTAGAGCCATCTTAAAAATGGACCGCAAATCGGAGGAAGATGCGTGAGGCATTTTGTCAAACAAATTGCCGTAGTTTTATTGGTCGCGTGGGTCCTCGGAGGATATCCGCTCTACCTGTGGAAAGGAACAAATGTACTCATTGCCGCAGGGGTTGGCTGTGCGATTTGCACCCTGAATGCACTCGCTGGCGCATGGCTCGCTATGTGGGGCATGGGCCGGGATAATCGCACATTTATGACAGTCGTATTCGGTGGAATGGGGATTCGCCTAATTATTGTACTGATTTTCTTTTTTGTCGCACTAAAATTAGTTAAACTTCACGTTTTTAGCTTGACTCTTTCATTATTTTTATTTTATGTAGTGTTTCAGATTTTAGAGATTCGGTTCTTCGTCGGGTGCTCGCCCGACAAAGCCAATAATTCAGGAGTCTGACGGATGGCAGCACAGGCAGAGGAGCAAAGCAGCGGCAGTTTCATCCTCGAGCATATCACAGACCATCACGAGCTACACCTCGGTCCACTCCATATCCCCCTTCCCCATATTGAGCTTTTTGGCGTTGATATGTCCATTACGGGCCACCTGGTCATGATGTGGGTCGCCTCTCTATTACTCATTCTCACCCTGGTTATTTCCACAAAACGACGCGGACTCATACCCTCGGGCTTTGCCAACGCGATTGAAGCCATCATCATATTTATCCGCGACGACGTCGCCCGGCCCAATCTGGGCGAGCGGGACGCCCCGAAATACATGCCGTTCTTAATGACGGTCTTTTTCTTTATCCTCTTCTGCAATCTATTAGGGTTAATACCCTTTGGACAAACCCCAACGGGCAATATCAATGTAACGGCCACACTGGCGGGCATTTCATTTGCAATGATGCTCGGCGCGGGGATCAAACACAATGGCTTATTCGGATTTTTCAAAGGCTTGATCCCCCCCAATTTGCCAATTGCATTGCTGCCGCTCATGATCCCGCTGGAATTTCTGGGCCTCTTGACCAAACCATTTGCACTGTGCATTCGTCTCTTTGCCAATATGCTGGCCGGTCATGTCGTAATATTGTCTTTGATCGGCATTATTTTTATTCTCGGTTATTTTGTCGCCCCCATTTCTATTGCTTTTGCACTGGTAATGTACATGTTGGAAATTTTCATAGGTTTTCTTCAAGCTTATGTATTCACGCTCCTGACTGCCCTGTTTGTGGGCCTGTGTATTCATCAGGAGCACTGATTGTATCAATTCACAAGGAGGAGTACTGTGGAAGGTCTTGGCGCTGAAGCTTATGGTTATTTGTCCGCTGGTATTGGTGCTGGGTTGGCTGCACTGGGTGCTGGCGTGGGCATCGGTCAAATTGGTCGAGGTGCAGTCGAAGGCATTTCTCGCCAGCCCGAAGCAAGTGGCGATATTCGGGCAACGATGATTATTGCCGCAGCACTGATCGAAGGTGTGGCATTATTCGGCGTGGTGATCTGCGTATTGTTAGTTTTCAAATAAACGACCGCCTGCAGAGCGGGTGAAAGAGAGACATAACAATGGATTTGTTGAGTCCAAACCCCGGCTTAATCATCTGGACGC
>JAGWBW010000083.1:10253-13100 GCA_021295695.1 Candidatus Latescibacterota bacterium | reverse complement strand
GGGTGCCCCACAGGAAATGGTATTCTGTTAGTGCATTGGTCATGCCATCCGATTTCAGAAGGCGACTTTGCCAACCTTCGTTCCAGTGAGACCAGATATGCCATTCACCTGTCTCTCCAAACAGACGAAGGTCGCTGACCCGAGGCCAATCCGGTTGCACATCAGGAGGCCAGCAGATTTTGTCCGACTGCACCACGCCAAAGCCTATAAATCCCGGCTCCTGCAATAAAACCCACGCTGTCTCGTTCTTAGTTACACAGGACAAGTGTGAACAGACCAATTCTTCATTGAGTTCATCATGTGTTTTCTTAATCATCTATGGTCCCCTTTTGTTTTTCAGGCCACCGTGATCCATCGGGATGTTCAGGAGGAGATTGGGCTTTTTTCACACAACATTCGAGAAATGAGGCATCACCACTACACCCGACAAGAGTCATACCGCTATCACACTGTGAAAACTCCCACTCAGCCTTTGACGAATTACGCCGCTTCAATTGCAACTCCGCTTTGAAGCCCTGGAGAGTACCGCGACCATTGCTCGTTTCTCCGCCCAGAGCGGCATACCCATACCAGAAGTCGCGCAAAGTCAAGAACAACAGGCCAATTTCCGCATCATCTGGTTCTTCTAACATCAGTTTTAACTTGAGATGCGGTGTAGATTTCTGTGGAAAAATCGGTTTTTCATTAAACAAGGCACTCTGCAAACTACCCCCGGTAAACCGATCAATAGCAACGCGATCCTGCCATCGCGATTCCACGTTTTTCACCAGCTTTTCCTCAATCCATACCCGGCTTGCCCACAAATCTTTTTGCGGATCTTTCGCTCCTTGTTCATGAACAGGTCCGAATATTTCACTCACCGCGTCTTCAGGCCAGCCAATCGTATTCGCAATCAGAGAAGCGCGATGCCGGAATGCACCGGCAAAGGACGTGCCAGGGACGACAGGCTCTCCAGCGGAGTGCAGATGAACCATGTCTGGAGCTTTTGGATCGGAAGGTGAACTACGGATTAACAGGGATGTCTGCAGGATGAAATCCGCTTCAAGGCGAAAGTATTGTCGTTTATCAGATCGCAAAGGACATGGTGTCAATTGACTCGCAGGACGACACCAGACCTTATCGCGTAGCCAGGCCATGACGTCCTCAGGATCGTCCATATTCAAATCGCGTACTTTCCAGGACGCTACCTTGCCGCGTCCATAGCCCCGGCGGGTACGTGCGCCCAATCGGATATCGCCAGTCTCGAACCCATGTAAGAGGACTAAGAACAACTTTTCCAATGCCTTGTTATCATCTCCATCACGAATAACGCACTCCAGACGCAACTCAAATTCAGTTTCGCGTTCGACAACTTCCACATCGAATTTTGCTCCGTCAGCAGCAGAACCCGATTGGGTATCCACACGCACGCCATCGCGGATTGACGTTTGGGAATTTTTGCAAGCAGCATCGGCAACGATTAAGGCACTCATGGTATCATTTTCGCCCGCTCCACCGAAAAGCCGTTTGAGCACCTCGCCCTCATCCCCCTTTTGGTATTTCATCCAGGGCTTACTCAGCCGGGCCAGAAAACTCCGCGCCGCGCCAGCGATAGATGCTGCTGGAATAAAGGGAGTTCCTTCCGCATCCCGCAGGAGGCACATATCTGCTATACCGGTTTCATCTCCTCCAAAGTGCGCTACACTATCCAATTTCCACTTACCTCGAGCATATAAACGACGCACAATAGTGTCTTTAATCTTGGATGTCTTAGTATTCGCCATGCTATTAGTCCTTATTTTACTACCTTGATTTACGGCGCAGTACTGTAAGCAGATAATCGAGAAGCACTGTACACATCTTCTCGCTATCATTCGCGACCAGTTTTTCAATTATCGTTTGGCGCGTTTCGTCGGGCTGGTCTGCGATAAGCTCTTGGACGTATTTTTCAATCATTTGTCGAGTTAGTGACTCTGGTTCTGTCCAGGCTTTCTCGAACAACTCATATATTGTCATTTGCGTCGGCAAAATCGTGATACCGAAATCACGCATGTCGATCTGATAATCCGTTAGTTGGTTCTTTGCAGGATCACGTATTTGCTCCAAACTTTCGGCGCGTGAGTTCTGTCGAAGAAACGAACGCATCCGTCCAAGAAGGGCATTGCTTGGAATATTATCTTTCGATCTGGCGATGGTTATAGCACGCTGCTGCATCTCCGTTAGACAACGCGATCTCACGACGCCATACAGCAGGTCCTGGACGCTTTGTGGCATCTTTAAGTCTGGCGCGTCGGGTCTATTTTTTTTCTCTGGATCATCGAGTTGGACTTCCTCACAATCTATCAAATCGAGGCTACCCTGTCGATTGACTGCAATGCGACCAAACCCCTCGCCTTTACGCAGCCCCAGACCATTGTGTTCTAATTGCAAGAGCCGTTCCTGATCAAGCACTTTCTCAGCCTTAAACACAAAAACACTACCGGGTGCGGTAGCGGGCCATTGCTGCCGTGGCAGGCGCAGGTGGGAATTATATCCGCCAATTACCTCAGTGCGGGTATAACTACTACATAGTTTTAGTTCCGAGGTCTCCATATCCAAGGTTTGGGCCAATTCATTCTCTGGAAAATACGCCTCCGGATGCCCGTAATCGTTGACGGTCAATAAAGGAGATAGGGTAGTAATGATAAGACGCTCACCAGAATTGGAGACACTGGGGGGATGTTGTTCATCGAACCCGTCCCACTCAACACGCTCGTTCAACTCCTGCGGTGCATCATCAAGCCATTCAAATTCCGCCTCGCCGTACTGTGCGCTACGCGATCGTCCTATTCGTATCTGCCTCCCTTGTAAATAGGATTTCAGATCTTT
>JAGWBW010000083.1:0-10231 GCA_021295695.1 Candidatus Latescibacterota bacterium | reverse complement strand
CGACTGTCCAGCCTCGATAGCTTCATACGTAAAGAAGGCACCGCCATCTGGAACCTCTGCACCAAGAGCACGACCTTTACTGCGGTCTTTGGCGCGGGCGTGGTGGTAGTTCAACTCTGTCTTGACAGCCTGTGTCGCCAAACGTCCTTTACTAATTATAGCGTATCGGCGATCAAGGCGCTTTATTGGATCCTCCCCTGGCAATTGTTTCACAAAATCCATCAGTTTTTCGTCTTTCTTAAATTTGCGTATGGAGTGGGGAATGGGAATCAGGCGTTGAGGCATTCCATTGTACACTTCGGGATCATCTGCTTCCGGATAAGCCGTCAAGAACCGCAAGCCTCCATCGAGAAAGGCGTGGCGAAACGTATCATCTTCAGGCGTGTGATTCGGTTGGCTCAGGTAATGCCAAGCGGCAGCCCCCCAGATATTGCTTCCGGGAATATCTCTCCGGGTCACAACAGTATTCGGATCACCTTCTACTGTTGGAATAACTGCTGGTGCTGTCAACACGATCCGATAGCGCAATATATAGGTGGGAACCGTGCAAGTTGAACGAAATGAGGGAGTCACATGAGCCTTTGAGGTTTGGGCTGGTTGATCGGAGGCCGTTTGGGTAATTGATGGAAGCGCATTTTTGTCCAAGACTTCGTCTGTCAAATCTCGACATTGTCCATTTTTACCGCATGCAAGCAAGCGACAACTGACCTTTCCGAGACCGCGGGTGCGTGCCGTTCCCATGTGTTGCAAAGCCGCAGCTCCCAGAGATAGGGCATTGAGCAGCGTATTATCGGGAGGCTCAAAGAACCTTACTCGCGCTTGAAATACCAGATCTGCTTTCAAGGTACGGGTGAGACGGAGCGTATTCTCAAGTGCCGCGCCAGTCCTGCGGTCAATAGCGGTCTGGGCACGCACAGAAGCAAAGTGTTCTACGACACCGTCTGGAGAAAGTTTTTTATTGTACTGTAAATATCTCAGCCATTCTCTTAAAGACGACGCCTCTTGCAATTCAGCATTTGCAACATACAGGCGAGCATTCCCCTGTCCTGAATTACCGAAAATATGCGCCACTGGCATAGGGGATTCATCGCATAACGCCCACGCATCGGCAACATCGCGATAGGCTTCGCGCCACAACCCTTTGATTCGCCTGCCGGGGAGAATGGGTAGCCCCAGGTCATCAAAAGCTATATCGCGGTCAACCACGCCCACACGCCCTTCACCAGCGGCAGAGGTTAGCGGCGATTGCAGCGTGATTTGCAAAAAATACTCAGTCATTCTTGATCTCCTTCCCTGCACTTTCGCCATCTTTTGCTGGTTTCTTCACTTCCAGATAGAAATCAAGTGCTTCGAGCGGATCGAAATACGGCGTGGTGCGATCAGGAGGGTCTCCGCCGGTCCAACCTGTTTCACTCACCTCTGACGATGGCAACTTCAGGTCACGTCGTTGTGCGTCTTCAATGAAGTGTTGGGTTTCTACGGGTCCGCGCGTTAAAATCTGTAAGAGACCTTTGGCACGACTGCGGGGCCATTGTTGAGATTGAAATTCCTTCAAAATTGCGACAAAATCGTCCCATTTTTCCGGCACCTGATACGGACGCTGATGCAGCGTTTGCCCCTCAAAGCTGCGATACTGTGCAGCTCTCAGTGCTGAAATAGATCGGGTGGCACCTTCCTGGATAATCTGAAAATCCAGCCAACTGCCAGTTAAGCTTTTCTGGCGAAGGTATGACTTGGTCAATCCGCATAGTTCTTCAGCAAAATGATACGCGCGGGCAAAGGGAAATTTTGTAGGCACAATGGCTACTCCTGCACAAGCATCAACGGATTCATCCTTACCACGAACCTTGATCTTGCCTTTGGAAAACGCCTTCAAATAGAAGGCCGCCAGATCGAAACCCAGGCGACCATCGCATACAAATGTCAAGTCATCGCCTCCGTACACAATAGGACGCAAAGGAAAGATTTTTTCATCTTCCAGCGACAAATCCCCTTTCAGGTTCAGCAAAGCCTTTTGTAGATATTGCAAAGTCTCCTGTAGGGCACTCTGAGACAGACGCGACACAGAGGCTGAAAATGCCCGGATGTGATGGAGAAATTCCGCATCATCTTCTGCACTGTTCACCACATCTATGAGATGCTTGCCCATTCCATTACCATCAGCATGCACCACAGCAATATGCGATTCTCCTTTACGACCACCCAGTTTGTCGAGTTCAATGGCAAAGTTTTGACCTTTTTGCAAAACCGATCTGAATTCGCGCCTGATATCCTTTTGGGCAGCACCTGGCTCGCGTTCTGAGCCGACTTGTTTTCGCTTGCTCGCCGCAGATTGTGATATCCACCCATCTCCTTCTTGACTATTTACACTCGCCGGCAGCCCGGTAGTGGTGCAAGTACGAACAACAGGTAAGCCGTACAAAGTGTCTCCAAAAGGCAGTGCTTCCTCGCATTGTGACAGGTTTCCCAACGCCGAACGATATGCCTCAGTTAGAGAGCTCTCAACGTCCGCATATCCAACAACTACCCGGAGTCCAGGTGCATTTTCGAGCAACTTGCGGCTCCATGCTTTAACAGCCTCTTTAGCAATCTTCCTGTTCTTGCACAGCAGCGCAGCATTACCCCCACCGACATAGATGAAATTGACATCTTTCGATGTATCCACCGGCTTTTCAGGCCGACACATTGAGGGATCTGCTTTATACTCATCCCACGCAGTCGTATCAACCTTACGGCCAGACCGCTTGATGGCCTCAAGCAAGCCCTCATCGAGCCAGTATTTTACGAGATAGGACGCACCGATGTTCTCTTTCAGACGATTGCTCTGAAAGACGTATCGCTGAAGACTCGCAGTGCCGAAAACTGCAATACATTGCCTCATATAAAGAGAATTTGACATAAGTATATCCTCACTCGCTCACTTCCAATGCAGGTCGTTACGCAGGTAGTGTTCAAACACCTCGGATAGCCCACGCCACCTATTCCTTCCCCAAACTTGCAAAGGCTCGCTCGCACTACCCATTTCATCCTTTAGCTCATCTTCTATGAGTGCAGCATCATTCTGGCGAACACTACACAAAACAATGGCTCGTGCTTCATCACCACCGAGTTGCCTTGCTCGCAAGATGGCCTCTATACCTTTTTGTTTGATCCGGTCATGACTCCCTTCAAGAGTACACGAAACAACGACAATTTGATACCCGAGTACTGCTACTACATCAAGCTCAAAGGGCTTTGCACTCTGTGATGCCCCTGTACGTCGGACATACACATTGTGGAAGAGTTTATAGTTATTACGACTTAAATTGTTCGTAGAAATGTTCTCCAATGCCTCCTTAAATGCAGCATAAGCACCGTACTCTAAAAGTGTGTAATCAGTGATATAATCACCGCCTGTAATAGCTTGTCGGCCCTCGTCCAATTGCTCTTGACTGGGTATTCCAGGAGCCGGACAGTCTTCTGTTTCAGGGCGGTTGGTCTCCCTATTCCAATATCTATGCCTAAACGCTCCGAGAGTAAAACCGTTGAGGAGAGCGATACGAGCAAGATCAGCAGCAATATTCTTACGAGCATCCTGGACCCAAGTATTCCCTGCCCGATTCACGATAGCGGGACCTGATGTGGCGCGTGGATCAAGGTAGGAGGTATCCAGGTGGATATTGTTCAGTAAAGTGGCTTCAAAGGCTGCGACTGTTTCAACGGCCATCACTTTGGTACCGCCGATGTAGTGAATGTGCAGAAGGGTGGTCTCATCCGAGAGATTGTTCGCTATATTTCTCATATCATTATGCACGGTACGAGGGTCGCCGTCTGACGTTTGAATTGGATCAAGAAAATCCGCACCTTGACAATAATTCTGTAGCCGACCTTTTTCAGCCTCCGTGCCCGCTGTATGCACAAGTCGCACCTTGATAGGTTGACATAGTTTGTCTTTCAAATGATACCACGCCACCCATATCGGTAGCGGATTGGTTCCAACTGTAAGTATGAGTTGTGTTCCCAAGATTTATCGTCTCCTACTGGTGTGGGAATTGCGAGTTGCACTGCTTCATGGTTGATATGGTAGCCCCTTCTCGTCCGTAACCGCTGGAAGCGTATATTGTCTATTCCTTTCATTATTAGTAAACCATTCAAAATTTTTACCTTCTGGGTTAGGTTTGCTATCCAACCGTGGATAGTGAATAGGTGCATCTTTTTCTGGCCCTTTTAGAACTTGCAAAAATCCGCTGATAAAAGGCAATGCATCAAAACGCTGTTCCTCAAACTTCTTCTGGTCTTCTGGCGTGTTCGGAATGGTCTTGAGCGCAACGTCTTTAAGATCAGCAAGGGACGTAAGCATACGTGACTTACCAGATGTGTCCTGGCCTTCATTATCATTGGTGGCTTCGTTATTATCCGGAAGAGGATCGTACGCAGCTACCATACTGGCCTTAAATTTTTGAATACAGTCCTTTCGTTGACCCTCATTTAGTGTTGCCGGTGGAGAAGTATCAAAGGTTGCATAGTAGCTTTTCCAATCTTTGTCAGTACCGAGCGGCAGACACCCCTGTACGCATCGGTCTTCATCAACCTCCATTCTCACGCTACCAAAACCCAATGGCTTGCCGTATCCCAGCCGGAAGTAATGGTCTTCGGGAAGCGACAGCAGCCAAAGCAATGCGCCAATTTCTTCAGCTTGCAGGTTTTGTACATATAGGGATGCCTTAAAAACTGTACCAGGTTTAATCCATCCGGTAATGCTGCAATTTTGAGAATCTTTTTGAGGCTCTCCATTTTTATTGGGACGGCGATATTCTTGATACCGACCATTATTTTGTTGCTGTGTTCGGTCCTCTACAGACGATTTCCAATAGTCCGGTGCCTGATCGGCTTCCAGCCCTTTGTGGTGCCAGTACTGCTTTCGGCCTCGTAAGCTCTTGCCTTTGTTATAACCGGCTTTCTCCTTGCTAATACCATCTTCTTGCGGCGTACCTTTATTATCTTTGGCAACATAAAAACGGCCTTGTGCGGGTTTTGGCTCTCCGAGGATCGTCAATGGCAAGTCTTTACCATCAAAGTGTTGGATAATCTCAGATCGTGCATCATCTTCACAGACGACCCGTATGCGGCCCTTGTACCCCTGGCCGCTACCGGATTGCTGAGGTACCCACCCGAACAAACGATCCGCGGGGGACAATTCACTCATCTTATCCCCTGGTCTTAGCGAGAAGTCGAGAAGGTCTTTGGGACTCTTTTTATATGTTTTCTTTTCTCGACCTAAACGAAAGGTCAATCGGTCATCGTTGCTAAAACAACCATAGCGCGAGTTCGTCACCACTTCATAGGCACTTCGCAACATGCCGCGTAGAGATGATTCCGGCAAATAGTTGAGGACATCATAAGTCTGGTGCTCAGTTGACGAGCGTTCTTCACCATCCGTTTTTAGCAATACCAGAGGGGTGACTGTGGTCAGCTTGATTGGCAGATGCCCTGTCCACAGATCCGGTTCGAGAGATGCATGGCTGAGGCCACATTCCAACGAATCAAAATCGCCCGCAAACCCACCCGCTTTTATTGCATCTTGACGCGGAGGAGTAGGAACAAAGTTATATGGATTGTGAAAGGAGTCGCGCGCGTCACTGAAAGATGAATCTGTAGCTCCTTGCACTAAAGAAGAGGTTTCTTGGAAACGAACATTAGACGCTGCTAACCCTCTGGGAGTCTCTTGTATATCGAAAATAAGTTCTGTACCATCAATTAGGGACCCCCTATCATCTTGGGCAACTTTACTGATATGTAAAAAAACATTTGGCCCTCCAGCATCATTTTCAATAAACCCGAAGCCTCGGACCCCGATCCATTTTTTAATTTTTCCCGTTGCCATCTGATCATCCTCTCCGTTTTACTATCTCAAAAAGTTGTTTCCATTCCCTAAAAACACATCAGGCCTGATGTTCATCAGCCCGATTTGAAATGCCTTTCTCCGTATCTCCAATTATTATCGCCCAATCTGTATCATTTGCCCTGTACAAATGGCGGGCGATTCAGATGTCCTCTGGAAATGCGGTCGGAAGTTGTTGCGGTTCGGTTTTCAGGTCCACTTCTTTGGCCAGGGCACGCAGAACGGGCAGGAATTTTTCATCCGTCCAATTACTCACCTCTTGCCACCAGTCCGAAGCAGTCACAGGGCGAAAACCGTGAGCCAGTATCGACTTGTTGCGGACCTCCAGTAGATTGAGAAACTCCCCTCCATACTCTGTGAAAAAATCTTGAGCGGGTCCCTTCAGGCTCTCTTGCTCTCCCACAACTTGCCATGCTTGCCAAAGCCCAATTTTAATTTTTCCATCTCGCGCCGGGGCCACGTTAGCGTCCTTGGGCAGCAACTCTCTTGGAAAGTCCGAGGTATCGGCATTGAGCTTTGTCCTCAGTTGCCATTGGGCTGTCCACTCCATCAAGCGGTACCACCGCGCAATTGCATCGTCAAAGCGGCCCTGGGCTGCACGCCTCTCGGCATTTAACCAGAGGTCGAATAAGAGAGCCGGTTCGCGTTGTGTATTCTTTTTATTTGTCAAAATTGAGAGCGTATTAAATATATTTGGAAAACAAAGCGCAACGCGTTTGCTATAAACTTTGATCAGATCAAATGCCCCGGCATGATCAAAGTTATCCCAAAGAGCCAGAGCACCACTCAGTACCTTCGCAATCTGGAGTAGCTGTATATCTACGGCACCGGCAACAATTCGAATGCCCTTCAGTCCTTCCGCGGCCTCGTGATATGCAAACCGCTCCCATGCTCCAAGATAGGGAGCCATCGCACGCCGAAGTCGCAGACGAGCCACACTCGCTGTCATCGCCTGTTCGGTCCCATCTTGCACATTGACGAGATTGGTCCGGGCACCTGCAACAATCTGGAGTTCAAAATCATCCTTCTCCAATGCCGCGCACACCAAGGCCGCCGTCATCGTCTTGGTGCCACCTGTATAATCGGCGATGCAGTTCGCATTGGGAAATCTCTTGGCCAATTTAGCAATAGCGTCACGCATCGCAGAATAAGCCCCATCAAGATCGTCTGCTGGGACTATCTTCACTTTAAACTGATCGTCTCGGAGATCTGCTTGGATGGGGATATTTGGTAGCGTCGGGCTACGATCGTTATAGGATGCCTTGATGACATTGCCCTCGCCAGTGACTTGATCAACGGATCCCGGTGCGTTGGTTCCTGGGTCTCGTTCCGTGCAGAAGAAGCAGACATAATCCGGTGAAGATGACTGGATTGCTGCGATAATCGGCTGATGAGAGCCACCGACGGTACATAATAATATCTGCCTGGCCATGAATTCTCCTTATGTTCAGTGGTAGAATGGATTACTTCGTTGTGCCTGGGTGATGCAGCCCAATACCATGCCGCAATGAAAACCAAAACCTTCTGGATCGCGGCTTAAACCATGCCGCGATGACGGCTTTGTTAATGGGTTGATTGATACGTAAGAGTGATTCATTTCTTGATGAACTGGCCTCCCATTACCCACTTGTGGGGCAGGCACTGAGAGGCGGCCAGTTGTACACCATTCTGCTGGATTATTGGCCTTGTGCTACGCGCATCTCCTGATGCCTGTTTTTCTTTCCTGTATTTGTTATAGAATGAATCCCGCGATGGCAGGTTTTGCAGACGATGAGGGTTTTTCGCTTTCGCGCGATCATTTCTCGCATCCATGTGTGCTCTGATACTTGCCCTTCTCTATGGACAAGTTTTCGGATATGATGCACTTCCACATGGCCTGTTGCGCCACAGCATTCGCATTGGTTTGACAGCAGGCGTTGGATAAGTTCTATCCCCTTGCACCGCATCTCCCTATTCGGATCTCGGTCTGCAAAGGGTATGCCTTCCCGTAGTCTGAGCGGGAAGCCACCAAAACGCGCGATCCGCGGTTGTCCGGTTTCAGATACAACGGGCATTTCCACACACGTTTGGGGGCCAAAAGGCGTTTGGATGGTCGTCTTAAACTGTTTCGCGAGCTGATTCACATGTGTCTTATGCTTTTTCGCAAGCGTCTTGAGCAACGACGTACTCATCACCCAGCGCAATTCGTTTAAGATATGGACATTGTGTGCAAAAATGTAGTATTGCACATATCCGATATATCGGCTTTGAAAAAGACTTATGATATCGTAGTCGCTGTCATGCAGCAATTCGGCGCAGTATGTGACGCGCCCGCGTTTTTCATAGACGCTACATTTCTCTTTTACGGCTTTTGTCGGCACACTAAGGCTCAGGGTATTTTGCGTTGCCCCGTTCAGATTCTTGATCTCGTATCCGAGAAAGTGCGCTGTCTCTTTGCTGCTGTGGGTAATTGCGGTTTTATCCTCTGAAAGTTCCAATTTCAGCGTCTCGTGCAAAAATTCTTTAAGACACTGTTTGATCTCTTTTGCCTCTGCCTTTCGCCCGGTAAACCCGATCAAAAAATCGTCGGCGTATCGGATATAGCGAATGCGTCTGAAATTGGAATCCTGAGTATCCAATATAGTCAAAACCTTTTGCAACTGCTCTGGGGTTTTCCAACTCGCCTCTATGCGTTTCTCGCCCGTTGTGTACAAAGGTACAAGCGTGTTTTCGACAAACTGATCCAGTCTGTCGAGATAGATATTTGCGAGAAGTGGACTTATGGGACCACCTTGTGGCGTACCACTCGGGGTGGGTTCATAACGCCCATACGCGATGCATCCGGCCTTGAGCAAATCCGCGATTAAGTCGATAAACCGATGATCGTGGATTTTCTCCTTCAAAATAGACAGCAGGCACTCGTGATCTATACTGTCAAAGCAGGCTTTGATATCGCCTTCGATAAAATAGTCTATATCTTTCCATCTCGAAATTTCCGCGAGTGCAGAATGGCAGCCCCGTTGAGGTCGGAAGCCGTGGGACAGGTCACTAAACTGGGATTCATAATAGACGCCCAACAGGGATCGCATGACTTCTTGCACCAGTTTATCGGACCAAACTGGTATGCCGAGCGGACGCCGTCCCCCATTTTTCTTGGGGATATAGATGCGTTTGACAGGCGTCCATTGATACTGCTCACACCTGAACGTCTCAATGAGCGTATTGATTTTCGCCATGGACATGCCATCTGTGGTCTCCCGTGTGATGCCTTGCGTGGTCGCACCTGCTTTTCGATATAACCGTCCATAAGCGCGTAAAAAGAGGTCCGGGTTGTAGAGGTGCTGATAAATGTTCTCAATCGGCAACCCTCGCCTGCTTCTATCCCGAATGGTTTCCAATACGGATTCCGCGATCTGCACAACGCATCTCTTGATTGTGTTTAAGCATTGAACGATCTGTATTAGAGATCAAAAACTCTGGCCGATTTGTTTCAATTCCTCTGATCGGTGTACAACAACATCATCTCGTCGTGCTTTAATACGGGAAGCACCAGCAGTTCAATCGGGTCAAGTGCTCAGATATGCTTGTCTTGTGACGTACTGGTAGCTGTTTTGGGTTTGTACCCAAAGAAATAAATTTTCATAATGTCCCATAACTCTTCCCGTTCCACCTGGCTTTTGCAGGACCAAATCTCTCTTTTGAGTGAGCCGCGTACGCTGAACGGGTCAAATTTCCTTCCAACTTATCTTATCCCGACTCATTTTCATCCTCCTTTAGAGGCGTTAAATGCTCTTTTTTCTTACAAGCCTTAACCCAACATAAGTTAGGTTAAGGCTTTACTGTCTAGCTAAAAATGTCCCATTCTGCTGGCAACCCACTTGTCGCCCTTAAGAATTCTTGCGCAGCGAAGAATCCGAGAAGCAAAAACATAGCAGGGGTGTGCCGTATCATATTCATGCTCCACCACTCTCCATGAGAAAAAAGAAACATATATAGACATGAGGAGTTCTGCCGCTCTGTCTTTGCTCAGACCACCAGCGTGCAGGTGCCGGAGAACAATCAATGCATATCTTCTGCATGAGCCCAGCTCTTCCTGCAACTTGGGAGACATCACATCTCTCGGTATTATCATAGCGTACCTCCACAGATAAAAAGTGTATCCTGTCTTCCTGGGGGCGTTAAAGTTTCAATCCCCTATAAATCGGGTCGAATTTCCTCATCTCGCCAGCTGCTTTTTCAGCGGCATTGCCGTCTGAGTTTCAATCCCCTATAAATCGGGTCAAATTTCCTCATACCCTGTTGTTCTTGATAGCAAGGAATCAATAGAAGCGTTTCAATCCCCTATAAATCGGGTCAAATTTCCTCAGAGGG
>JAGWBW010000351.1 GCA_021295695.1 Candidatus Latescibacterota bacterium | reverse complement strand
AGGTAATCTTTCTGTTATAGCCATTATGTTATCCGCTCTGGCCCAATCATTTGAAGCAATATGGCCTTTTGAATGTGCATGCGATTCTCAGCTTGATCCACAGCAATGCATCGCTCGCTTGCCATGACTTCATCTGTCACTTCATATCCCTTGTGTGCAGGTAAGCAGTGCATCACATAAGCGTCGGTCTTTTTGAGCAAATCGCCATTGATCTGATATGGCATGAATACTTTAGTGCGTCGCTCTTTTTCTTCTGCAAATTTTGGATTATTAAAAAATTCCATATCGATCCACGTATCGGTATAAAGAAAATCTGCATCGGCAACAGCGGCTTCCAGATCCAGCGTTTCTTTAAATAACCCGGTTGCACGCGCTGCTTTGACCAGTTCGGGATCTGCCGATGGCTTGTTGATCTCTGGCGTCACAGCGGTTATGCGTACGCCAGCTTTTATACACGCTGTCACCAGCGAATTGCACACATTGTTCCAGATGCCCACATAAACCACATGCGTTCCCGCCAACTTACCCCGCACTTCCAGGATCGATAGCAGATCGCCCAGAGCTTGACAGGGGTGATAGCGGTCACAACATCCGTTGATCACTGGAACTTCAGAACCGAGGGTCAGTCGAAGCAAATCTTCGTGTTTGAGCATGCGCGCCATAATCACATCTGCATACCGCGACAGCACTTGTGCTTCATCGCGCACATCGGCCAATCCAAAATTGGTGGTCATCCAGTCCAAAAACACGGCCTGACCTCCCAATTGATGCATGCCCACTTCAAAAGATACGCGAGTGCGCGTTGATGTTTTTTGAAATAACATCGCCAAAGTTTGTCCCTTTAGCAAATTTTCATAGCGTCCGGGATTTTTTTTCATCACCAGGCCCATTTCTACCGCACGCAAAATATCATCTGGCGACCACGTCTTCAGTGTCAAAAGATTCATATTCATTTCCTTTCCATTGAACCGCTGCTACAGCCTGATCCTGCTGGAATCAAGCAGGAGGTTGCCAGGCCTGGGGGAGTTTCACCGATTCACAATTGTTCGCGCACAAGAGATAGCAAACGCGCTTGTACTTCATTGACAGAGCCTTTAATCTCACATCCCGATGCGAGGATGTGCCCGCCACCATCAAATTGGCGGGCAATGCGATTGACATCCACTTTTCCCCGCGATCGCAAACTCACGCGCTGTTGCCCCGGCTCCTGTTCTTTAAAAAATAGTGCGACTTCGACTCCGTCAATCGACATTGCGTGATCGACCACCCCATCCAGATCGCCATTCATCGCATGCGTTTTGTGATCGACGTACAATGTGCTGATCTGTCCATTTTCGTGTAACATCAGGTTCGACAGTGCGAACCCCAGAGTTTTTACCGTTTGGTATGTCTGATGCGAAAACATATTCTCTGCAATTTGCTGTGGGTCTGCACCGTGTGTAACGAGTTCTGCGGCAGCGCGGAGGGCGCGTTCTGGATGCGAATGCTTAAATAGCTTTGTGTCAAAGACTATTCCAGCATATAAACACGTCGCGATCTCGGGTGTAAATCCCGTGTTACTACGACGGGCATACCAGTTTATGAGCGAGTAGATCAATTCACTGGCAGAGCTGGCATTTGAATCGATCACCCGTACATCGCTCTCTTCATCTGCATCCACATGGTGATCAATCACCAGCGTCTTGGTCGCAGGCCGAATCAGACGCGCGATTCGTCGTATCCACCACCACGAGGCGCGGCACGGGGATTGCCAGTCCAGAGTTGTACACCGATTCAATGCGATTATAGCCCGGCAAAAATCGATATTTGCGATCCGGCATTTCGTCTGCCACCACAATGCGGTGCTTTTTGTTCTGGCGCGTCAACCAGTGGCTCAACCCCAATAATGCACCGAGACCGTCGCCATCGGCATTCACATGCGTTGTTAGCACGAGTTCATCGTCTGATAATAAAAAATTCAGAGCCGCTTGAAAGTCCATTGTTTATATCCAAATGTACATATCAATGTAAGAGAATAGGTATTCTTCAACGTTTTAAAATCTGATCGTGCTGGCGTTTGCGTTGCAGCAAAATTTGCTGTCGCCGCTTCTGCGAACTGAGTATGGTGAACAAAATATTCACCCGTTTGCGCGCCGCTCGCAATACCTGAACATCCCGCTGGTCCTGATCTTTTAATCGGGACAAATACAGCATGCGCTGGGCCGCATCTCGTAGCGACTTCGCCGAAAACAATACCGATAGTGTTCCCTGTCGTCCTATTTTATATATTTCACGCGCACGTTGTGCTATATTCT
>JAGWBW010000082.1:11212-11684 GCA_021295695.1 Candidatus Latescibacterota bacterium | reverse complement strand
GTTCGACGCCCATAGAGCAAATCTTCCTGCACTTCTCGCGCTTTTCGACTACTCAACCGATCCGCGATCTCCTTAGGCGTCAACCACGCGCTTCCCGCCTCTGCCATTGTCATACCTCGCGTTAGTGATCTAATCCTTCAAAAAATTGAACGAAAAAGATACGGAAAAAAAACATAAAGTCAATTGATAGCTTATATAGTCGATATACAATACACACTTGAAAATATTAAAACAATTAGGTAATTTTGCGTAGGGAAGATATACATAATGACCAGAAGAAAGGAGATATGACCGTGAATGTTCAACGTCTATTAATCGCAATCGCCCTTATCTTTGGAATCGCATTATCCGTTCAAGCACAGGAAAAACAACCTGCGGATTCGACAAAAGTCGCCAAACGAGACGCCGCAAAAACTCAAAAAAGGGAAACTCCCAAAAAGGACACACCAAAGAAAACCATTGCCGACCTCAC
>JAGWBW010000082.1:0-11030 GCA_021295695.1 Candidatus Latescibacterota bacterium | reverse complement strand
AGAAAACACCGCATATTATTTCGATCCTCAAAACGCCCTGAGTCGCGCAGCCGAAGCCAACATCAGCCCTTCTATTCTCGTATCGGAAAAAATCGCGGCACGCAATGATACCACCGGCAACATCCTCATCAAAGCCGACGGTATTTTCCTCACAGAAGCACTCCATCGCGTCAACAGAACGCAGAACCGCAAAAACTTTTCCCTGGGCAGACTCAGCAAAACCAAAACCAAATGTCTATCCATCAAAAATTATCCCAAAAACACGGATTTTATCATCGCCTCCACCTATGAAAATCCCAACCCCAAAGGCGGTGGAGACGGCATAACCGCTGATCGAAATGCCCAAAAATGATTATCAACCGCGATTTGACGACCCGCGCGTCGGTTACTTCAGCACGCAAGTGACCGACCTCACTTCCAAAAGCGCGACGCCTTATCGCGATTTAATTCATCGCTGGTACTTGAAAAAGAAGGACCCCAAAGCCAAATACTCCGAACCAGCCGTACCAATCACCTATTGGATCGAAAACACCACCCCGAAAGAATTGCGCCCAACCATCAAAAAAGCGGCGATCGCCTGGAATATCGCCTTTGAAGCCGCTGGATTCAAAAATGCCGTACAAATAAAACAACAACCCGATGATGCCGATTGGGAAGCCGGCGATATCCGATACAATGTCCTGCGCTGGACCTCGTCACCCAATCCGCCATTTGGCGGATATGGGCCGAGCTTTGTCAACCCGCGAACCGGGCAAATATTGGGTGCTGACGTCATGCTCGAATTTGCATTTCTCACGAACAGCCTGCGCTATGACAAGCTCTTTGACAACGCGACACCCAATGCCGACTCGGACATACCACAATACTGTTCCCTGGGCCACGAACTACATGCATCCAACCTCTTTGGCACCCAGGCCCTGCGCGTTTCTGGCGCGTCCAAAATTGAAGTTGACGCACTGCTCAAAGATAGCGTCTATTATCTCATCCTGCACGAAATCGGCCACACGCTCGGCCTCAACCACAACATGAAATCCAGTCAACTTCACACGCCAGCACAACTGCACGACAAAAGCCGAACCGGCAAAATGGGCCTCACGGGTTCGGTCATGGACTATCCAGGCGTCAACCTCGCATTGCCCGGGAAAAAACAAGGGCATTACTACACCACACGCCCTGGTCCCTATGATATTTGGGCTATTGAATTTGGGTATTCACCAGGGCGAGACAATGTCAAAGATGAACAAAAACGCCTCGAAAAAATTCTCTCGCGCTCCACAGAACCAGAACTCATGTTTGGCAATGACGCCGACGACATGCGCTCGTCAAATCGCGGCATTGATCCGCGTGTAATGATCTACGACCTCAGCAGCGATGCCATTGCCCACGCCACCGGTCGGATTGAACTGACCAACGACATCAAAAACAAAATCCTCGCAAAATACAACACCCCGGGCAATACCTACCACGAACTGAGATCGGCCTACCTCATTCTCTCGGCGCAGCATCGCAATGCCGCAACCGTACTCTCCCGTTATATCGGCGGCATTTACGTTGACCGCGCAGTCATCGGCCAACCCGGCGCAACCCGACCATTCACGCCAGTAGCTCTCACCGACCAGAAACGCGCGATGGACGCACTTGCCAAATACGTCCTGTCGCCCAAAGCATTTGATATGCCACCTGGACTCTATAACCATTTGCAGAAACAACGACGCGGATTCGGCTTCTCCCGCGCCCCAGAAGACCCCAAAATCCACGACCGCGTAATCGGCATTCAGCAACGCGTATTCAGCCATCTCTTACACCCCACGGTCCAGGCCCGCCTGCTCGATACCGCACTCTACGGCAACGAATACGCACTGTCCGATATGATGTCCGACTTGACTGATGCCGTCTTTGCGGCAGACGCCGAGGGCACTGTCAATTCTTTCCGCCAGAACTTGCAGGCCGAATACGTCAATCAACTCATCAACATCATCACCCCAGAAAGCAAGCGGATCTATGCATCTCGCGCCATCGCCTTGCACAACCTCAAAGCCATACAAAGCATGCTCAAAACCAAAAAAACAACCGACGCAAGCACCGAAGCTCACACCGGCTATATCCTTCACAGGATTGAACAGGCACTGGATAAAAGTTAGACTAAAATATGTCCATCACAGATTTGCCCGCGACAAACGCCATCCTCAACGGATTTTGCACCATATTTCTTCTGTTGGGATTCATCTATATCAAACGCGGCGACATCAAAACGCATCAGAAATGCATGGTCACAGCGTTGATCTTATCGGCTCTCTTTCTGACCTCATATCTTATCTATCACAGTCAGGTCGGCTCTGTGCCCTATCCACACCGCGATTGGACGCGCCCAATCTACTTTGCCATACTCATCCCGCACATCATCCTCGCTACCGTCAATGTGCCCTTTATCATTGCACTTGTTTGGCGAGCCTACAAAGGCGAATTTAATCGCCACCGCCGCCTGGCCCGATGGGTTTGGCCCAGTTGGATATTTGTCTCAATTACAGGCGTCATCATCTATCTTATGCTGTATCAACAGTAGTCAGTACCCAATTTCGAAAGTTGACACATGAAAATCCTGATATCCGGTGCTTCTGGCCTCATCGGCTCGGCACTCAAAACCGCACTGAGCGCGCGCGGTGATCGCGTCTTATCTCTCACCCGGCGCAACCCCCGCAACGACAGTGAAATCACATGGGATCCTTCTTCTAATACCCTCGATCTCTCGCGCCTCACCAACATAGATGGGATCATACACCTCGCAGGAGAAAACATAGCCTCTCGACGCTGGACCGCAGCGCAAAAAGCGCGCATCCGCGACAGCCGCGTACAGGGCACCGCACTGCTCGCCCAAACTCTCGCGACCATATCTCCACCGCCAAAAGTCTTCATCTCCGCTTCTGCCATCGGTTATTACGGCAACCGCGACGACGAAACCCTCACCGAAAACAGCCAACCAGGAGAAGGCTTTCTCCCCGACGTATCAATCGCCTGGGAAAACGCCGCCAAATCCGCCACAGAAGCCGGCATACGAACCGTTCACCCCCGCATCGGCCTTGTTCTGTCCCCCACAGGTGGGGCACTCGGAAAAATGCTCTTGCCCTTCAAATTGGGATTGGGCGGCATCATCGGATCGGGCAATCAGTACATGAGCTGGATCACCCTTGACGACCTGGTCTCTCTATTCCTCTTTGCAATAGACAACGAATCCATCAGCGGTGCAATCAACGCCGTATCTCCAACGCCTGTCACCAATCGCGAATTTACCAAAACCCTCGGTCGCGTCGTATCTCGCCCACAAATTTTTACGCTACCCGCATTTGCCGCCAAACTCGCACTGGGCGAAATGGCCGATGCCCTCTTACTCGCCAGCACCCGCGTTATCTCCTCACGCCTCGAAAACACCAACTTCTCCTTTGCCCATCCCCACCTTGAGCCAGCCCTGCGCCATCTGCTTAAAAGCGGGTAAAAGGACTTCATCTCACGCCCCACCATTTCCGGAGAAATACTTATGTCTTCACAAGAACCCAGCTTCAAAGAAAGCGTTGATCTCATGTTTGACCGCGCAGTGGCAACGCTCGATTTGCCCCCGGGACTGGCCGATCAGATCAAAATTAACAACAACATTTACATGGTGCGCTTCTTTGTCAAACTCCGCGACAGCTACCGCATCTTCACGGGATGGCGCTCTGTTCACAGCGAGCATCGCCTACCTGTTAAAGGAGGCATCCGTTACGCACCCACAGTCAGCCAGGAGGACGTGGAAGCACTCGCCGCACTCATGACGTACAAATGCGCGATCGTCGATGTGCCCTTTGGCGGCGCCAAAGGGGGCCTGTGCATTGATCCCCGAGAATACAACGAGCACGAACTCGAACTCATTACCCGGCGTTTCGCACTGGAGTTGATCAAAAAGGGATATATCAATCCAGCCCTCAACGTCCCAGCCCCCGACATGGGAACTGGAGAACGAGAAATGGCCTGGATTGCAGACACGTATCGCAGCCTGCACCCGGAAGACATCAACGCCATTGCCTGCACAACGGGCAAACCATTTTCCCAGGGCGGCATTCAGGGGCGCGTTGAAGCAACTGGACGGGGTGTATTTTACGGTATCAAAGAATTTTTTAACAACCCAGAAGACGTCAAAAATGTGGGACTGGAAGGCAATTTGGTAGGAAAAAGCATTATCGTACAGGGATTGGGCAATGTTGGCTCTCACGCGACCAAATATCTCGAAGAAGAAGGTGGCGCGCGCATCATCGGCATTATTGAACGCGAAGGAGCAATCCTGTCAGAGAAGGGACTTTCAATTGAAGAAGTCGCTGCTTATCGCGCGGAACGCGGATCATTAAAACACTTTCCGGGAGCCACGTATGTCGCAAATGGCAAAAGCCTGCTCGAAGCAGAATGCGACGTGCTCATACCAGCCGCCATTGAAGGCCAGATCACACTTGAAAATGCCAGACGCATCAAAGCGCCCGTAATTGCAGAAGCGGCCAACGGTCCCGTCACTTACATGGCAGACAACGTATTGCGCGAGGCAGGAAAAACCATCATACCCGACGCCTACCTCAATGCGGGCGGCGTCACAGTTTCTTATTTTGAATGGATCAAGAACCTCTCGCACATCCGCTTTGGACGCCTCGACAGACGCCACGAAGCACATCGCGGCGCGCAAATCATCAATGCCTTGGAAGAAATGGTTGGCAAACCCGTACCAGACCATCTCAAAGCAAAACTCTCTTATGGCTCGGATGAACTGGACCTCGTGCGCTCTGGCCTCGAAGACACCATGAGCATCGCCTATCAAACCATGAGTGAAATCCGCAATTCGCGCGACAACGTGCCGGATTTACGCACCGCGGCATTTGTCATCGCCATAGAAAAAATTGCACGGGCGTATATCGAAATGGGACTTTAAAAAAAGAAGGGCGAGGCATGCCTCGCCCCTACAATCTGTGTCCATCTGCGAAAAACGCTCAAATGAACTGGCCTGAACCAGTTGTACCCCGCTCATTCGCGTTTTTTTCTGCGGATCACTTTCCGTGCAGCGCAAACAATCGCATCTACGGCTCCATCAACGCCCAGAAAACCGGTATTCACTATGACAGAGTATAGATGTGGATTATCCCAATTCACCTTATAATGGCGTTTGATATACGTCCTGCGGCGCTCATCCACTTCTCTCATCCGCCTTATTGCATCCTCGTCGTTAGTCAATTGATCGCGGTCTTTTACCACATCCAGCTTAAAATTTTGCGTTGCCACGACGCGTACATGCAACGTATCTTCGCGGCCCTTCAACACAGCCTGCCCGCCTCTGCCCAATATAACCACATCGCCCTGATCGGCCATCTGCATCTCCACCTCTGCGGTCAACTTCGCGTACACCTCTTCATCCATGGTTATCAGTGCCAGATCCCTGTGGTCGGACAACTCGGGCACAGTCGCCGCTGCCCACCACTCGTACTCCGACAACCCCGTCAAGGTATCTGCGTATCCAGGCGTGAGAAATTTTCGCAAAATTCTCAGTGCGGGATGTTCGGGTAGCTCGTCATAGCGTTCGACTTCTGACACGGGCACCTGGGCTTTTTGTGCCACCTCCACGAGCAATTCTTTATCTATATTGTGATAGGACAGTGCCTCGGCAACCTTCCGGGCAACAGTACGTCCATCACTGCCGTATTCCCTCGAAATAGTGATAACACCCATGGCACGCCTCCTTTGTAAAATGGGGAATTAGTGCTCAGGCAAAGCCTGCGTACAATGGTTGGGAAACTCACGAATCGCAACTTGTGATTAACGCTTTTAGCCGATCTGCAATCGGTTTGATCATATCTTCTGACAAACACATGGGATTAAAAGTCAACACGCCATCGTAAACGCCCGATGTACTCACATGAATACTCGGATCACCTTCCATTAACTGCCGCGCCACCTCCACACCTCTTTCCGCCGGAGAAAGCACGAGTCGCAAAATGGGTATTGTGCGGTAGGCATCCAGGCTAATATCGCACCCCGGCAAATCGCCTATCGCGTCTGCCAAACTCTGAAGGCACTGCGACCAGCGGGCCTGCCGCGCCTCGTCGCTCTCTGCGACGAACTTTTGCAACGCAACCATCAGACCCGCAATCTGCTCTTTCCCCACCTTGCACGGTCGCCCAATTCCGTGCTGTGGCGCCCCCGGCAACGCGGATTTATCGATCAATTCAGGCGGAGGATCCCACAAATCATAATATACATCCAGATCGAGATGCTGCAATGCCGCTGCAGAAATCAGATCGCGGCGACCACACAAAATGCCCGCCCCTTGAGGCCCGCCAATGGTTTTACCGCCGCTAAAACAAACTGCATCGGCACCTTCGCTGATAAAACGCTTCAAATTTGCCGCAGGAGGCAACTGCCCGGCAGCATCGACAATGACGGGCACGCCGTGTTTATGCGCCACAGCCGTCACCTGTGGCAAAGGCGGCTGCGCGAAAGACTGCGCCACATAAACAATCGCCGCGGTCTGATCGGTCATCGCATCGGCAATTTCCCAGGCCTCTGTATCGCGCACCCCCGCGCCGCTAAACCGATCTGGAATACCCACCTCCATGAGCGTCACACCCACCGAGCGCACTGCGTGATCGTAAAAGTTGCGATGTGACCGGGGCATAATCACCTCATTTTTCATCCCCGATGTATCGGGCAATCGGTTCATCTTTCCCGGATCCATACCCGTAACACACGCCGCCGTCGCAAGCACCAGACCCGCCGCCGCACCCGATGTCACATACCCGGCTTCGGCACCTGTCACCTCGGCAATCAACTGCCCTGCCCCCGCCTGTAGCTCTGCAATATCCACACACACCTGCGCAGCCTCGCACATCGCACTGATCACATCCTCGTCCATGCGCGCTCCGCTCAAGCGCGTGACTGGCCCGGCAGCATTGATAATAATACGTACACCCAACTGTTCAAAAATAGACACCATGTTACCCCTCTCTCGCCTTTAACGCCTCTGACGCATCAACTGTTTCAACCTCGCGCATCATTTTTTCACTTCATTCAATATGACTGTCCTCATGACCGCTGTCAAGCAGAACTGCCCACCGCAAACCCCTTGCTCGATTTTGTGATGTTCCTTACCATGTGCCGGTTCACAACTATCCAATGAACGAGGTAATCTATGCAAATACTCGAAGCCACGCCAAATCGCTTTCAAGGCATTGAACTGGACCCAACAGCACTGCCGCACGATCCCGAGGAATTTCGCACGCGCCTCTCAGCATCTCTCCAGGAGTGGAAACGCGAGGCATTTAAGGTCGTCTGGATCAATATCCCCATTGAACGGGCAGCCCTCATTCCGGTAGCAACACAAGCGGGATTTTCATTTCACCACTCGGGAACAGACTACCTTTTACTCACCAAACGCCTCGAGCCCAATGCCCTCATACCCGAATACGCCACGCATTACATAGGCGCGGGCGGGGTCGTCATCAACGAACGCGAAGAACTCCTCGTCGTCAGCGAATTGCACCGTCGCTCTGAATCGCCCTACTACAAACTTCCCGGAGGTGCTTTGCATCCGGGCGAACACATAGCCACCTGCGTCCAGCGCGAAGTCTTCGAAGAAACCGGCGTGCGTACAAAATTTGAAAAACTGGTCTGCTTCCGGCACTGGCACGGCTACCGCTACGAAAAATCGGACATCTACTTTGTCTGCCGCCTCTCGCCCCTGAGCGAAGCCATTTCCATACAAGCAGAAGAAATCGAAGAATGCCTCTGGTTGCCCGTCCCGGAGTATCTCTCCAGCAAAATTGTCAGCACATTTAACAAACACATTGTCAAAGCCGCTATCGAAAGCCCCGGCGTCACCCACATGGAAATCGAAGGCTACTCCGACCCCGAGCGCCACGAAATCTTCATGCCCAACGGCATGGCAAAAAATATCGTCTGAATCAGGATGGGCAGGATTAAAGGATAGACAGAGCCTGCACTGGAGAGTGATAAGACCCGTAGGGCGGAGGAATTGAGCGAGGACCATAACTCCTGACCGCTGAAAGCTAAAAAATGATCACATTGAATAAATGGCGACGCGGATTTTCATTCGCGCCCGAAGGGCGGGATGATTTAACCATGTACCTCTGGTTCTACGAGTGGAACATGTTTGAAGCCGTACACCCGGGCCAGCACACGGGCGGGGATCATATACCGCAAAAAACACTGGACGACAATGCGGGTGTCCTCGAACACCCCGACCTCGGTCTGCGTCTCAATGTCACAGGGCGTGAAAATGGGGCTGACCTGCTACTCTCTATCACCAACAAAACCGAGCGCACCTGGCCCGAAATAGCCGCGATCATCCCCTGCTTTAACCCCGGCAAACAGCCCGAAGTCTCCGAAACTCCAGCATTTTTTGACGACAACCACGAGCGCACCTTTTTTCTCGCCGAAGAAGGTCTGGTCCCCCTCATCCACCGCGACATTCACTACAACCACACCTATCGCAGCGCAATAGATACCGAAACCGTCTGGTCTGATAAATGGCCCACATCGCCCACCAATGCCACAGGTGGCATTCTGATGCGCGAATCCACAGATCGCACATGGATTGCGGGCATAGCCTGGGCAGACTTTATATCCGTTCAAGGCCACAACCCCTGGCGCTGCATGCACCAGTCAATTCGCGCAGGTGCCCTCGCACCTGGAGAAACCGCGACGATACGCGGCAAAATCTACCTCTTTGAAGGCACGCGCCACGACTGTATAGAAAAATTCAAATCGGACTTTATATATTAAAAAAATACCGGGACACAAAACCATCCCGGTATTTCTCTTGCTGGACTTTCAAACCTATACTTTTGCCACAGGGAACTGTATTTCCGTCACATAATCCTTGGGATTGCCATCGGGTCTAAATTGCAAATACACTTCTCTACTCGGTCCGGTGATCTCATAACCATTGGCCTCAATCCATTGAACGCCCGCTTGATAGGCCTGCGGAAAGCCTTCAAAGCCTCCGTGATGTACCAGACACGCCATTTGATCACCCGGCAACTCGCGGACCTTGACGTCATCACCTTCTGGTATGGTTTTTTTGATCGGTATGCTTGCCTCGGGTTTGAAATTTTCATGCCATACCGTAATGCCCGGTCCCGCAAACTGTCCTTTGTGTTTCACAATATGGGCGACAACCCCATTGTACAGGCGGTCCATCACAGAACCAATGGCTGAAAAGTGTGGAATGGCCTCCTGTTTGGAAGCGATTAGGACCGGTTCAACTGTTTTGATGACAACTTCATAATCTGGCATTTTATCCTCCATTTCGATAAGACTCAGTCGGGCTTCCACGCGGGCAACACGTTCCCGGATATCTCTGGCCAGATCTTCGAGTTCCACCTGTTTCTGCAAAAGCATATCGCGCAGTTGATCAGCCGAAAGGTCTTCTTGCAGCATTTGATCAATCTGGCTTAGCGACAGGCCCAGGTCTTTGAGAGCCAGCAGGCGATTGAGCCGCGGGAGTTGCTCGAATGAGTAAAAGCGGTAGCCGGTTTGCTCATCGATATAATCGGATTTGAACAAACCGATTTCGTCGTAGTAGCGCAGCGTCTTGACCGGCACATCGACAAGCCTGGAAAATTCTCCTATTTTGAGCATGGATTCTCTCCATGTGATACGGGTGTTGAAGGCCTTCAACGGACAATATACACCTTCCAGTAACTGGAGAGTCAAGGGCGAAAATTAAAAAAATTAAAAAATGTATTCCGAACTCCTCAATCGCCGTTTCATCGCCCTGCTCATAGTCTCTTTTTTTAGCAGCTTTGTCTCTGCCCCCCTCAACACCCTCTTGCCCGTATATGTCGAAGCAGACCTGCTCGGAACGCCCCTCTTTTCTGGGGGATTGCGCGCGGCATTTCTCATTTTAGGCGGTGTCTTTGCCGTACCTGCGGGCCGCCTTGCCGATACCTGGGGCGTCAAACCCGTTTACGTCCTCGGCACTGTAGGTCCTATTCTCGCCGGGGTTATCTTTTCCAGCGGCGACCCTCTCCTTTTAACTGCCCTGTGTACCGGCATTGGCATCTCATCTGGATTTAACAGCGCCGGAGGCCAAAGCTATTTGATCAGTGCTGCCTCATCCTCTGTTATCGGCATCGCATCGGCCGGTTATTTCCTCGGCAACACCCTCGGGGCCGCTTCGGGAAACCTTCTCTCTGGTCCCATCGCCGATATATTTGGATTTCAAACCCTCGGTTTTTGTATCACACTTGCAGGGGTAGTGCTCGTCCTGATGAGCATCCTGACTCTCCCTGCGATTCCCTCGCCCAAAACTGCCGACAATGGTCGCAACCTGTCCGCATTCATTCAAATGTTCCGCCGTCTCGACGTGTGTCTTCTGCTGGGCATTCGCTACCTGCCCACCAGCTATTGGGGCGCCGTCACCCTGCTCTTGCCCCTGCTCATCTTTCGCATTGCGGGCACCAGCACCGCAGCCACAAATTATAGCGCCATAGGTCCTCACCGGTCGGCTTTGCGACCGCATCGGACGCTGGCGTCCCATCCTCGTATCCGCGTCGCTCGTCGCCATCAGCGCCCTCGGCCTCGCCCTGACCGCGCACACCCTTACTGGCATTTATGCCTTTGGCATTCTCGCAACCGCCTCCGCGTGGTCTCTTTCGACCACCATGCCGGGCCTCATACAATTGATCGCCCGCGAAGACGAAAAAGGCCGCGTCGTTGGCGCAGCCCATCTCGCCTGGAGCCTGGGCATGCTCTCTGGCAGCCTCGGCGGCGGAAAACTCATCGACTGGGGTCCCATCTGGCCCTTTGGCATCTCGGTCTTATTTTGCCTCGGCGCCCTTGCCTGCGGTGTGGGCCTCTTTCGCCTGCATGGAAAAAACGAAAACCCATTAAATTGAGGAACCACCATGAATAACAAACCCCTAAAAATCATCGTCTTTGGTGCCCACCCCGACGATTGCGATATCAAAGCGGGCGGCATCGCCATCAAATACGCAAACCTC
>JAGWBW010000350.1 GCA_021295695.1 Candidatus Latescibacterota bacterium | reverse complement strand
TCGGTCGCGATTTCATCCACATCAAAGGTCGATAGCAAGTCGCTACCGCCCATCATTTCGCCGAGTTTCAGAGAACTGATCTGGCGTTTGAATAGGGTCTCGACCAGAAAGGTCGGCGTACCGGTCTCGAACCAATAGGCTTCGAAGCTGTGCTTTCGGAACAGCAGGAGGATGTCGAAGGGGTTATAGACCTTCTCATTGCCCCGCCAGCTATAGCCGTTGTACCAATCTCGGATTTCGTTTCTGTCAAGGCCGGGCAGTTCTGGCGCGAATACGGTGTCGAGGTCTGCTTCGGTATAGCCACAGATAGCAGAATAGCGTGGGTCAATGGTAATATCTGTGAGGTTGTTGAGGCCAGAGAACAGATGTACCTTGGAGAACTTGCTGACGCCAGTGAGGAATGTGAATTTGGTGTGGGCATCATTGGACTTGATGGTGGAATACAGACCGCGCAGAAAGTCGCGGTTGGCGCGCGCAATCTCCGGTACTTCCAAAGCATCGAGTATCGGCTTGTCGTATTCATCAACCAGAACGACAACGCGTTGTCCTGCTTTCTCGTGAAGGATTTCCAAAATAGACGCGAAACGTCCGGGGGCTGTGGTGTACTCGGAAGCGATCCCTGCTCGACGTTCTATGGCCGCGAGTTGTTCCATGAGGTTTGCCTGCAGGTAGCCCACCTCTTTGAAATTGCCGCTGCCAAAGTCGAGTCGCAGGACGGGATAGCGAACCTGCCAATCCCAGTGGTCGTGGATGTACAACCCCTCAAAGAGCGGTTCATTGCCCTCGAACAGTTCCTTCAGCGTGTCCAGAAACAGGCTTTTGCCAAAACGACGAGGACGCGATAAAAAATAGTGCTTGTCCTCATTCAGTAGCTGATAGATGTAGGCGGTCTTGTCAACATAGTAGCAGTTTTCTTCGCGGATCTCGCGGAAGGTCTGAATGCCGATGGGCAGTCTGCGTTTGGTCATATTATGTACCTTTGTCTTGCGATTTTTTCAAATGACCTCGACATTGTCTTGTTCGGGTGTGAAGCATGAGAAGTCGTCGGGATTAAATCAAGTGTTTGGAGATGGTATCAAATTCTGCCCTGTGAGATGCTCTGGGCCTTTGGAGAGAGGTGTCAGCTTCCTTTGAAGAAGATATGCTATCACAGCAAAAAGTCAATGGTCTATCGACTATTGCACCATAGGCTAAGTACAGCAGTGATTCTTAGGGTTGCGGGAATGTATTTGGGGACATAATTTAATCAGGGATTGGGGACTGTTCATTTTCATGGAGAGCAATAAAATGTCTGACTATCCCCCCATTCGCCCACTGGTTTGGTTATTACGACAAGTGGCAAATAGATCCTTCAGGCCGATACGCGCTCGGTATGGAGGTGGATTTTGAACACCGGTCGCCTTCGGCGGATGATACGGTTGCGCTGGGTATTATTGATATGGAGGATGGGGATACGTGGTCTGAGTTCGGGCGCACGCGGGCGTGGTGCTGGCAACAGGGGTGTATGTTGCAGTGGATTCCCAATTCGGAGACGGAGGTTATTTTTAATGATCGCGAAGGAGATGCGTTTGTCTCGCGGATTTACAATGTAAGAACGGGGGCGATTCGCACGCTTCCGCACGCGATTTATACGCTTTCGCCCGATGGCAAGACCGCGATTGGGGCTGATTTTCGCCGGATTAATCACATGCGGCCCGGGTATGGGTATGCGGGGATTCCCGATCCCAATCGCGATGTGTGTGCGCCGGATGATGTGGGTGTTTATACTGTGGATTTGGAGACGGGTGAATCAACGCTTGTTGTTGTGATTGCCGAGGTAGCTGCGATCCCGTATCCGCATGGCGATATTTCCGGGGCGCGGCATTATTTTAATCATTTGCTGTTTAATACGGATGGGTCGCGGTTCATTTTTTTGCATCGCTGGCGATTTGGAGAGGGCGGTTTTGATACGCGGATGATGACGGCAAATGCCGATGGGTCAAATTTGCATGTGGTTGATGATTACGGCAAGATGTCGCATTTTATCTGGCGCGATCCAGAGACGATTCTCGGGTGGGCGTATCACCCGTCGCACGGGAATAAGTTTTATCACTATCGGGATCTTACTGACGTGGAGCCAGAGGTGATTGGTGATGGGATTATGGCGGTTAATGGTCACTGTACGTATTTGCCGGGCAATGAGTGGATTCTCAATGATACGTATCCGTCACAGGGCGATCGCAATCAGATTCCGTATCTTTATCACGTTGCGACTGGTGAGCGCGTCGATCTGGGCGTTTTCCCGTCGCCGGAGCCTTATACGGGCGAGTGGCGCTGTGATTTGCATCCGCGCTTTAGTCCCGATGGACAATTTGTGGTGATTGATTCGCCGCATAAGGGCGATGGGCGGCAGATGTATCGGATTGAGGTCGGCGGTGTTGTGAAATAAAGGAGATATGAGATGGCAATAGCTGAAGTACCTGCCGTATTGACGGAAGAGGAGTTGCTGCATTTTCGCACGAAGGGCTATCTCGGTCCGTATTCGCTGTGTTCGGAGCGATTGAAGAGGTGCTGGAGACGGATCCGCCGAATGGTAAGAATCGCATTCACAATCGGCATCTGGATAGTCGCGTGGTTTACGATTTGTCAACGCATCCCGAGATTCTCAGCCGGATGGTGGCTCTGTACGGGGTGGATTTGATGTTGTGGCGCACGAATTTTTTTATCAAATACAAGGGTACGCGGGCGATTCCATGGCACCAGGATTTCAACTATTGGCCGCTCGAGCCGCCGATTATTGTTTCGGCGTGGCTTGCGGTGGATGCTTCGACAAAGGAGAATGGAAATTTGCAGCTTATTCCCGGTTCACATCGCAAAATTATTCCCCATATTAAAGCCACGCCCGATGTGCAATTTCAGGAGATGGCCGATGCGGGGTATTACGATTCGGATCAATTGGTCGATCTCGAGATGCAACCCGGCGAGTTTATTTTGTTTAATGAGCGTACGTTGCATCATTCAAAAGCTAATGATTCGGATTTGCGTCGCATTGGTCTGGCAGTGCGCGCGATTCCTCCGATTGTCCATGTTCTCAAATACGACTCCGAAGATCACGCGCTTCAGGTTATTCACGGCGAGGATACGATGGGGTTTAATCGCGTTGCACAACCGCCAGTATAAGGGACATTATATGAAGATTACCAATATTGAGACGTTTATTGTCGATGCGGGTTGGCGTCCGTGGATATTTGTTCGGGTGGATACAGACGAGGGTATTAGTGGCTGGGGAGAGTGCAGCGATGGCCGCAGTCCGTATGGGGTTACGGGGACGGTGCGCGATCTGACGCCTTTGCTCATTGGCAAGGATCCGCGCGCTTATGAGATGCGCTTTTGGGATATGTTGCGGGGGACGCGGCAAAGTCCGGGGGGTATTGCGGCGAAGGCTATTGCGGGTGTTGAACTCGCGCTTATTGATATTAAGGCGCGGGCGCTCGGTATTTCTGTTGTGGAGCTTTTTGGGGGTCCAACGCGCGAGCGGGTTCGCGTTTACTGGTCGCATTGCGGGACTTCGCGTGCGCGCAATAGCGATTTGCTCAATACGCCACCGCTTCGGACGATGGACGATATTGCCGCGCTGGGGCGAGAGGTTGTGGAGAGGGGATATACGGCGTTGAAGACGAATATTGTGGTACCGGGGAATCCAGCCAGCGTCTATTTTGGCGGATTTGGCGGCGAACCGGGGACAACGGATGGCGTGGTTACGCGGCAGGTTCTCCGGCATATTGAAACGCTTATTGGTACGTTTCGAGATGCTGTGGGTCCCGATGTTGATATCAATCTGGATCTGAATTTTAATTTTAAGCCCGAGTCGTGTATGCGTATTGCCAGGGTGCTCGAACAATTTGATTTGCTGTGGCTGGAGATCGATATGTACGAGCCAGATGCGATTCGACAGATTAAAGATGCGACGAGTACTAAAATTTGTACGGGTGAAAATTTGTTTTATATGCGCGAATTTATCCCTTATTTCCAGGCGCGGTCTGCGGATGTGTTTATGATCGATGTGCCGTGGAATGGGTTTGCCCAGTCGAAAAAGGTTGGCGATTTGGCCGAGGCGTATCAACTCAATGTTGCGCCGCACAATTATTATAGCCATCTTTCGACGTGTATTAGTGCGAGTCTGTGCGCGGTTTTGCCCAATGTGCGTATTATGGAGATTGATGTTGACGATGTGCCCTGGCGCGAAGATATGGTTACCAATGTGCCAGCGATTGAAAATGGGTATCTGACGATTCCCACAGGTGTGGGCTGGGGGACGGAGATGGTCGAGGAGGTGCTCAATGCGCATCCCTGGGATAAGGGGAATGCGAATTGGTGAGCAGT
>JAGWBW010000349.1 GCA_021295695.1 Candidatus Latescibacterota bacterium | reverse complement strand
ACAAGCGCCTTGTAAACCAGAGGCTGGAAAGACCGCGTAATATTGCCCGATCCGCGCAACTGGGTCCACACCATAGAAATCATCTCATTCTGCGGATCAATCCAGAAATGCGTCTTGGCAATACCCGACCAATAATACGTCCCATTTCTATCCTCCCACGCCGTCTCGGTCTCATCCACAATCACAGAAAAACCGTACCCAAAACCATCGCTCTTGCGCTGGCGGTGTCGGTAACGCGCTGTCTCGGGCAAGTGATTAACCGTCATCAGCTGGATCGTCTCCGGCTTCAAAATACGCGTACCGTACAACTCGCCACCATTGAGCAACATCTGGGAAAAACGGAGATAATCCCGAGCCGTACCCACCAACCCGCCACCACCGGACTCCCGTGCATCGCGCCGCGTATTGCTCCGAAGGCTACGCGCCTCCAAATTGCCCTCATCGTCCTTCCCGTACACCGTAGCCAGGCGATCGCGCTTTTCCTCTGGCACATAAAAACTCGTATCGACCATCTCTAAAGGCACAAAAATACGCTGTGAGAAAAACTCCCCCAAAGACATACCTGAAGCAACCTCAACCACGCTACCGAGGATATCGGTCGCTACGCTATAAAGCCATCGGGTCCCAGGCTGAAAACGCAAAGGCAATTGGGCAACTTTTTGGGCATATTTGACATTTGAATTGGACGCATACAGATTCGCAATCCGATAAAGCGTATCCACGGATGTTTGCCCAAAAATGCCATACGTCAAACCAGATTTATGCGACAGCAAATCCGCAATCGTTATCTCGCGCTCCCGCCCGTATAAACCTTTGTATCGGCAAATTCGGGTATAAACTTAGACACCGGATCGTCCAGCTTCAGCTTGCCCTCTTCATAGAGCATCATAATCGCAACACTGGTAACCGGTTTGGTCATAGAATAAATGCGGAAAAGCGTATCCTCCGTCATCGGCTTATTCGATTCCTTATCGCGCAAACCCGCAGTCTCGAAATGTATAATTTTGCCCTTTCGGGCGATCAGCGTCAAAACACCTGCAAACTTCCCAGAATCCACGAGTGCTTGCATTGCCGGTTGGATCTTCGCAAGACCCTCTGCAGAAAACCCCAACTCTGCGGGATCTCCGTGGGGAATTTCAGTCGCAAAAATCGGATGGAAAGACAGAAAAGCAGCCAGCAGAGCAAACAGGCTACGTTTTAGAAAGCGCGTCATATAAATACTCTCCTTTATTATGCAAATAAAAAAGGGTTACACCGTTGCGATGCAACCCTTTCTCTCGATCTGGTGCGGACGCCAGGATTCGAACCCGGAACCGTCTGATCCGTAGTCAGGTGCTCTATCCAGTTGAGCTACGTCCGCTAAAATCAGGTACTTAGTATATTTGCAATACATCATAACGCCGTAGGGCAGAGAAAGTTATCAAAACCGCGAAGACCTATAGCATAAGGCAATAGTGTTTTGGGTTGCCCCCAGCGACGGAATGTATAATCATAGGGAAAGGCAGGGGCTGGGGACTGGAGGCTGGGGCTACTGACCGTTCATAACCGAGGAACCAATCATGAACCTTGAAACACAATTGATCCATGCAGGAGAAGAAGAAAAAAAATACGAAGGGGCAGTCGCTCTACCCGTATTTCAGAGTGCCACATTTGCATACAACAATGAAGACAATTACCACGACACAAAATATCTTCGCCTGAACAACACGCCCAATCACACCGTACTTCATGAAAAATTGGCACAAATTGCGGGCGGAGAAGCCGCCGTAGTCACCGCATCGGGCATGGCAGCGATAACCACCGCCCTATTAACCGTACTAAAAAAAGGCGACCACCTCCTCGCACAAAATTGTCTCTATGGCGGAACGCGCGTTTTTTTGGCACGCGACATCGCCGACTTTGGGATCGACGTAGATTTCGTATCGGGAAACGCGCCAGATGAATGGAAAAAACTCGTACGCCCCGAAACCCGCGCCATCTATGTCGAAACCATGAGCAACCCCCTCTTGGAAGTCGCGGACCTCCCATCCGTCGTCGCCTTTGCCCAATCCCATAACCTCATCTCCATGATCGACAACACCTTTGCCTCGCCCGTGAACTTTCGCCCCTTAGACATAGGCTTTGACCTCTCCTTGCACAGTTGCACAAAATACCTGAACGGACATTCGGATATCGTCGCCGGCTGCGCAATTGGATCACGCGAACTAATCACTCGCATCATGCACCGTCTGAACATCATGGGCGGCTGCCTGGACCCACACGCCTGCTTTCTCTTATTGCGCGGCATGAAAACCCTCGCCCTGCGCGTGGAAAAACAAAACGAAAACGCACACGCCCTATCTGCTTTCCTGGAAAAACATCCCGCCGTCGTAAGCGTAAATTACCCGAGCTTATCCACCCACCCGCAACACAACTGTGCAAAAACACTATTTAACGGATGCGGCGGGGTATTGAGCTTTGAATTAGCTGGCGACAGCCGCGTAGCTGATGCGGTAATATCGAAACTACAATTGCCAATCTCCGCACCCAGCCTGGGCGGTATCGAAACACTGATCACCCGCCCCGTACAAACATCGCACTCGGGGCTCACTGAAGAGGAAAGACGCGACGCGGGGATCTCCGAACGACTGATTCGCGTAGCAGTCGGCATTGAAGCCGCAGAGGACTTATGCGCGGATTTTGAGCAGGCTCTGAGAGGCGTGGGGGAGGAGAAATAACATGCAAATCAAAATCGGCATGTTAAAAGCCATGCCACAAAAATGGAATGTCGCAGGAAATTGGGCGATATTTGAAAAACAATTTGAGACACATGGAAAAGATACAGACGTATTCATAACACCCGAATGTTTCCTGGATGGATACGCAGTAACAGAGAAAAATTGGACCGCAGAGCGCTTTGCCGAAGTCGCTCAGAACGTCGAGCAGAGCGCGTACATCCGGCAGGTATGCGAGATGGCGCGCGCAGCGCACACCCATATTGTTTTTGGATACACTGAAAAACGCGCGGGATATTTTTACAATGCCGCTATATTGGTGAACCGCATCGGAAAAATTGTCGGGACATATTACAAAACGCATTTACAATCGCACGACCACCGTTTTGTACGCGGCGACGCAGGCATAGTCATTTGTGCGGACCGTCGATGGCCCGAAACGATTCGCACATTGCGGCTCAAAGGCGCGAAAATCTGTCTCATGCCAACCTATGGCATGTGGCATGAAGAAAATGAATGGTGGATGCGCACGCGATCCTATGAAAATCAGATGTTCGTGTGCTTCACGCATCCCAACGTAGCCCTGATCACAGACCCGCGCGGCAAGGTCGCGGCAAAATTGCAATCCAACATACCAGATGTACTAATCCACGAAGTCGATAAAACCATCTGAGCGACCGGCGTCCCAAACTCTACGACATTATGGGAAAAGTTGACCACTGGTCACAGCAGCCCGAATTTGCATCGCCATCGTACGGAGGGAAATAACCCATGTATCGCATTGGACTAATTGGCAATCGGGCGCATCAGAATACCTACGGCCCGATCTGGCATGAACGAGAAGATTGCAAAATCGTCGCAGCGGCAGAGCACCACGCGGGCAAAGGCGAGGCACTATCTCAACTTTACGGTCTCGAGGTCGCGCGAGACTACGACGCAGTTCTGGAAGACCCGAACGTAGATATCGTCTCCATCTGCACGGACTTTTATCTCAAGCGCACCCTGATCAAAAAAGCACTCGCCTGCGGCAAACACGTCCTGGTCGATAAAGCCATTGCGAGAACTGTTGTCGAAGCCAGAGAAATAGTCGATACTGTCGCAGGCGCATCGAACAAAGTACTGCTGACGTACCCCTCGCGATTTTCACCCACGATGATAAGACTCAAAGAAGCCCTTGACCGGGGCGAATACGGACGTATTTCCGCGTATGCCCACAACAGCGTAAAACAATTCTTTGGCGACCTCATGGCTTATGTGAGCTATCCGACGCCAGCCGTGCAAAATGGAGGGGGTGAATTGATGAATCTGGGCAGCCATACCGTGGATGCTCTGCTCTGGTTTTTTGGCATGCCCAACAGGGTGAGTTGTCAGGTGCAAAATCTCTACTTTGAGGAATACGCACAATTTGGCACAGAAGACATCGCCACACTCTGGTGTGAATATCCCGATTTTACGGCAACACTCACCGCGGGAAGATCAAAGGCGCGAAGCAAAGATGCCACATTCGACTGCGTCAACATCACGGGCGAAGGCGCGTGGGTTCAGGTAGATCGCCTGGGATATGCCGTCAATGGAAAGCTCATCGACACACCACCGCCCAGAGCAGCGGGTATGGCAGCAGGTGTAGCGCATCTCATCGACTGCATCGAGCAAGACGCGACACCTGTCACCAGTGCAGAAGAGGGACTATCCGTTGCCCTGCTCACAACAGCCGCCTATCAAGCCGCACATACAGGCGAACCCGTCACCTTGCCCTTGCAAAATGAACAACATCCTTTAATTGACCCAAAAGATCATGTAGTTGATCGTTTACTGGATTGAAATACGGTCTGACCATTAGACCTGCAAAGCCCATTGGACGTCGGTCTTAAAGATGTCGCCACGAATTTTGACCTTGTGACGCAAACTACCGATCAAGTCAGCGCACTGTTGGTCATAAGGTATGACGCAGGCGACTGGCTTGCCGCGTTTGGTAACGACCAAACCTTCGGCATCCAATTGATCCAACAAGGCCAGACACTGCTCCTTGAACTTTGAGGCTCCAATTGTTTTCATATCATGTGCTCCGTTTGAATTTAGCATAATATATAACTGGTCATTCTATTTGTCCATTTGAATGTAAACAAATCGTTTTTTATTTTCAATAGGAGGTATAAGATGAACACATATCGCGCTGTAATCGTAGGATTGACAGGCATTGGTGCCAGCCGCCCGCATGAAACGAGAGGACCAGTCTTTGGCGCTATGCCGCCATCGCACGCATCGGCATATCACAAACACGCTCAAACAGAAGTCGTCGGCGTATGCGACCTGCGCCAGGAGGTGATGGATGACTTCTCTGAGCGATGGGGCGATGTCTGGCCCGATATGAACACATACACAGATTTCAAGGAAATGCTGGACAAAGAGCAGCCCGACCTGGTCAGTGTCGCGACATCTGATCACGCACACGCCGATATCACAGTAACAGCCGCCGAAGGATCGGCACAGG
>JAGWBW010000081.1 GCA_021295695.1 Candidatus Latescibacterota bacterium | reverse complement strand
CTCGTTCAGGGGGAAGCGACGATTGTGGCGACTTCGGGCAATTCGGGTGCGCGAGCCGAGGTTGAGGATGTGTCAAATGAGATAGCGTATAGCTATGGCAAGCGACACAAACATGTGCCCGAAATGGTTTTGTATTCGGGTTTTGATGTGAATTTTACGCCTGTTGTGCTGCGGTCGGTATTTGCGGGTATTAATGCAAATATTCGAGTTGAATTGGCCGATGAGTTGAAGATACTGGCGAGTGAAGACGCCGCAGCGCAGTTGCGCGAGGTTATTGCCAATGCTTATGGTGCTGACGATCTGGTGCAGGTGGTTGAAGATTCAGACGCGCATTGGTGGGGTACGCGCGATGTGGTGGATACGCATAAACTGATTATCAAATTGGGCGTTGATGATGGCTTTGCGTATATCAATGCCCTGGAAGACAATTTGCAAAAAGGCGCAGCGACTCAGGCTGTAGAAAATATGAATTTGATGCAAGACTTGCCGCGGCTTTATGGGATTACCAAAACGTAATGGAGAAAATTTTGGATCATAATATAATAGAAAAGGCTGAAATTTTAATTGAGGCATTTCCGTATATTCGCGCATTTCGCAACAAAATTATTGTGGTGAAATACGGCGGTAGCACACAGCCCGAAGAGGGTGGTTCCCCTACTATAATGGCCGATCTGGTGTTTATGGAGACCGTGGGTATGCGTCCCGTGGTTGTACACGGCGGCGGGAAGGATATTAGCAGGCGTTTGGAAGCGGCGGGTATTGAATCGGAATGGGTCAATGGATTGCGGGTGACCGATAAGGCGTCGATGCAGGTGGTGGAAGATACGTTGTTTGGCGAGGTGAACCGGCGCATTGTCGATGGTCTGGAGATACTCGATGGACGCGTGCGCGGCATGTCGGCCAAAGACGCGGGTGTGATGTATGTGACGCGGCATTTTGCGACAGTAGAGGGGGAAAACGGGAAGACGAAAGAGGTCGATATCGGCTATGTTGGCGATGTCGCCCGAATTGATCCCGAACCCATCCGTCTGGCTTGCGAAGAAGGCATGATTCCCGTTATTTCGCCTGTGGGATTGGGGCCAGAGGGCGAGAGTTATAATGTGAATGCCGATACGGCAGCCGGTGAGATTGCGCGAGCACTGCAAGCGGAGAAGCTGGTGTTTTTAACGGATGTGAATGGGATCCGACGGTTTCCAGACGACCCGAATTCGCAGATTTCAACACTGCATGTCAATGATGTGGAGATGCTGATTGAGAGAGGTATTGCCAGCGGGGGGATGATTCCCAAGTTGCGCGCGTGTGAACGTTCTGTGAAGGGCGGTGTTCACAAGACGCATATTATTGATGGCAGTGTACCACACGCGCTTTTGCTGGAGATTTTTACCCGCGAGGGTATTGGAACGCAAATTGTTCAATAGCTTTTTAACCATAAGGACTTAGCATGACGACCCGAGAAATTATTGACTTAGAACAGAAGTATATATTGCAGACCTATGGACGTCCCGAGTTTGTGCTGGAAAAGGGCGATGGGGTCCATATTGTGGATACGGACGGGAAGCACTATCTCGATTTTGTGAGTGGCTTGTCTGTCAATGCCCTGGGATATAATAATTCGATGATTCAAGAGGCTGCCAACGCGCAGTTGGGCAAGTTGATCCATGTTTCAAATTTGTATCACACGATTCCGGCGCCTCAGCTGGCGCAGTTGTTGTGCGAGCATTCGTTTGCAGATCGCGTATTTTTCTGCAATAGCGGCACAGAGTCCATTGAGGCTGCGCTGAAGTTTGCGCGCAAGTGGGGGTACAGGAATTTTGAAGATGCGCCGAAGAATAAAATTATTGCGATGAATAATTCTTTTCACGGGCGAACGTATGGTGGGATTTCTGCAACGGGTCAGCCCAGATATCATCAGGGTTTTGGGCCGATGCTGCCGGGTATTGAGTTTGCCGATTTGAACGATTTGGAGTCGGTGGAGAAGATAGCAGATGGTCAGACGGTGGCTGTGCTGTTGGAGCCGTTACAGGCAGAAGGGGGTATTCATTCGGCAGATCCGGCATTTTTGGAGGGTGTGCGCGCCCTGTGCGATGAGATGAAGATGTTGTTGATTTTCGACGAGATTCAGTGCGGTTTGGGGCGGGCTGGTTCGCTGTTTTGCTATGAGCAGTACGGCGTGGCGCCAGATATTATGACGCTTGCCAAACCCCTGGCTGGCGGGTTGCCGATTGGGGCGACGCTTGTGACGCAGGATGTGGCCGATGCCGTGGAGCCAGGGGATCACGCCGCGACTTTTGGGGCGCATCCCGTGTCGTGCGCGGTGGCGATTGAGGTGTTTAAGACGATATCTGATTCCGAATTTATTGCGGGTATCCAGGAGAAGAGTGCGTATTTGTTTGGGAAACTGAGTGCTTTGAAAGACAAACACGCCGATAAGGTGACGGAGATTCGCGGCAGCGGGTTGATCGCGGGCGCAGTGCTGAAAGAGATACCAGCGGCGGATGCGATGAATGCGGTTCGAGAAAATAACGATATTCTATTATGTGTCGCAGGGCCAGATGTGGTGCGCTTTTTGCCGCCGCTGGTGATTGAGAAAGAACATATTGATGCGGCGGTGAATGCGCTGGATGAGTTTTTAAATTAGTTACGCAGGTCTGGTGTTTTTGTCATGCTGAGCGGAGTGTAACGGAGCCGAAGCATCTGTTCTACCTGTTTCAGTAGAAGATTTTTCGACTGCGCTGCGCTCCGCTCAAAATGACAGGTTCATGATACTGTGCCTATTCCGAACGCCAGTTATTAACACGCAACCGTCTTTTCGATCACTTCCCCATCGCCAAGGTGAATAACGGCTTTCCATTCTCGGTCATCGTCTCGAACTTCGATGCCGCCTTGCCGCCAGTTGGTCTGAAAGTGCAGGGAAAAGGGTTCGTCATACGCGGTGTCGTAGAATTTGCCATTTCGATAGAAATCGACATAGCTGATTGTTTCGGGATATAAGCTGGCGAGTCGAAGCCAGCGTTGGCCCTGATATTCCCAATTGGGTTCCAGGCCCTGAAGATAATACTGGTCATCAATCGGGTCTGTGTCGATTCCTATGCCTTCTGCCATCCGGTGTGCAAAAAAGGTGTCTTCTCCGGTGGTGATTCCCCAGTCGGCGGGCGGCTCTTGTTTGGTCATGTTGTTGTAATATCCCCAGGAGGTCTGCGTTTTATAGGCGACCTGGAGTTGTCCAATGGCTTGAGAGTCTTCGTTGCATACTATGGGGCTGTTCAGGTTCCAGCTTTGCACTTCTCGAATCATGTTGTGATATCGCTGCCGCGTGCAGCCGTTTCCGTGAATGAGGATGACGTCGCTGGCTTCGGCGACTTCCCGGTTGTGATATCCACCGCCTCCGCTGCATCCACAGGGCAAGCCGCCCGATTCTTTTCGCGCGAGATCCAATAAGGTAGCCATTCCCTCGGGTTCTCGAATAATGGGATGGTTTGCGAATGATCCAATATTCATCTCGTTTGCGACTTCGATGATGACATTGGGATATTCTTTCACAAAGCGCGAGGCGGTTGTTACGGCGTTGCGTATGGCTTTTCCATCTTTTAGCCAGCGGGTTTGTGAACCGTAAAAAAAGCTGACGATGACGATCATTCCAACCGCATCTGCACCCCGGATCAATTTGTCCATCCGATCAGCGTAATCGGCGTCGAGGTTCAGGCCGTCTGTACCAAAGGGATTGTTTTGGATGGTGTGATTTTGTTCTGTAAAACACGGGCCTCCGCCCTGGAATCCGGTTGTGAATGCGCGCAGTCCATAGCGATACCATTCGGGCAGTGCCGCAATGAGACGCTCGGTATTGGCCATGGGATCCCATTCGCTGTGTCCCCATCGCGCAAAGCGTTCAGGTTCCATCGCGTCGTCAAAAATACCCTGGATAAATCGGGCATTCATTAGCAGCCCCTGGGCGCCGGGTTTCGTTCCATCGATTTCTGAATACGTCACCTTCTCGTTTATCAGAAATTTTTCGCCTTCAATTGTCAGGTGTGTTTTTGCCATGTTTTCTCCTTAATTTTCGTAGAGGTATTCGGTGTAGTCCCATTCGTAATCCCGGGAACTCCCCCATACGCTTTCCGCGTAGTATTTTTCCAGAATTTCGTCGTGTTTTTGGGTGAGTCGATGCAGGTTTTCGGGATGTCTCAGGGCGTCGTTGGTTTCTTTTTGCCAGGTCTCAAGGCGATTTTTTAATGCCTGCAATATGTCGCGGTATGCCCAGTTGTTGGATAGATTTTCAAATTCATAGGGGTCGTTTTGCAGGTCGTAGAGTTCGTATTCGGGTGGTTGTTCATAGAGTTCATAAGCTGCCCGAATGTGCTTATCTGCGCTGGCAATTTCCTCTTGTGTCGCACCGGATGTCCATTTTTGATTTCTGTCCGAATATCCCAGTGCGCTCGGGCTTGGGCGGTCTTGTAGCAGGTTGGCGATGAGTTTGTATCGTCCATCCCGCACGGAGCGTTGTGGGAAATACGTGACGACGCCACCGCTTCCCCACTCGGCATATAGATGGGTTCGCCATTCAGTTTTTTGTCCTTTCAATAGGGGGGCAAAGGATGCGCCCGCCACACCTGTGGGACACGCTATTCCCAGGATATCTGTCACGGTTGGTAAGATGTCGATTTGTGATACTAACTCGTCGCGTGTGTGACCTTCAAGGCTGATACCGGGGCATCGCACGATTAGCGGTATGCGCAATCCGCCCTCGTAGATCGATGTTTTTCCCCGTGAAAACTGGGCGCCGTGATCGGTTGTAAAAATCACGAGTGTATTTTCGGTTTTTCCCAGTGCTCTCAGTTGTTCTAAGACCAGTCCTATGCCGGTATCCAATCTGGACATGCAGTTGTAATAGTCTGCGGTCTCTTCTCTGAGGCGAGGGGTGTCAATGCCGACAAATGGGAGCGTCTCGACGTCTTTGCCTTCCTGTGGTTGTTCTGGTACGCCGAATTGTTGGCGGTGGAATGGCAGGTGCGCGTCGGGAAAACTGATTTGTAAAAAGAATGGCTCGTCTGATGATTTCATGAACTCTCCCGCAGTTTCGGCCATTTTGCGTACGTCGCGGTTGGCAAAGCTGATAAATTCTTTGGGGTTCCACCGCAGGTCGTAGGGAAAAGCGTCTTCGGGGTTGATGTGCAATTTGCCGATTAGTCCGGTTCTGTATCCTTCGTTTTTTAACAGGCGGGGCATGTTGGGAAATGCATCGTACAATGCGTATTTGTGGGTTGCCAATCCGAACTGACCATTCTGGTGCGGATATAATCCGGTTAGAATACTCGCCCGCCCGGGGCTGCATACGGCCTGTGTCGCATACATGTTTTCAAATCGCACGCCTTCAGAGGCGAGTTTATCGATATGCGGCGTTTGTGCATAAGGGTCGCCATAACAACCCAGGTGTTGCCCATTGTCTTCTGAGATTATGAGCAGGATATTGTATCTGGACGACATTTTGAACTCCTTCCTTTTCTGAGAACCAAATTGACACAACTGTTGCGATACTCTATCTTTCAAAAATAAGCTATTAGCAGCCAGCTATCAGCCCAACCAGCCCCCAGTCCCTTTTTCATTCAAGGAATAACCGATATGCTCAAGAGTTTTGCGCCACAACTCGCCTTTTTATTGGGAAAGCGCACAAATCGACAAAATCTCAGAACTCTGTTCAAGCTGTTGCTGGCCTTTTCTGTGATTGTTACAATTTTTAGCGTTCTTTTTCATTTGATTATGCTCAGAGAGGGCCAGGAATTTAGCTGGTTTACGGGTTTTTATTGGACGCTTACGGTTATGTCAACATTGGGTTTTGGCGATATTACCTTTCAGGGAGATCTGGGGCGTGTATTCTCCATGCTGGTTTTACTGACGGGCATGGTTTTTTTGCTCATTGTTCTGCCGTTTACTTTTATTCAGTTTTTTTACGCGCCGTGGATTCAAGCCCAATCCGAAGCCCGTGCGCCGCGCCAGTTGCCCCGCAGTACGCGAGAGCATGTTCTTTTGACCAACTATGACCCCATTACACAAGCGCTTATCAACAAGCTGGATCGCTACCACTATTCCTATTATCTCATCACGCCAGATTTGGCGCATGCACAGCAACTTTACGATCAGGGTATCAATGTTGTGGTTGGAGATTTGGACAATCCGGAAACGTATAAAAAAATGCAGATTGAACAAGCGGCTCTTGTTGCGGCAACAGATACCGATCCGATTAACACCCATACCGCATTTACTGTGCGCGATCTCAATCCCAATGTGCCGATTATCGCCAGAGTAGATGACCCCAATTCCGTAGATATTCTCCAATTAGCAGGATGCGACCATGTTTTGCAACTTGAAAAAATGCTCGGCGCATCTCTTGCGCGACGCGCCCAAAGCGGGGAGGCCGCAGCGCATGTGATTGGTCAGTATGAAGACCTGTTCATTGCCGAGACCACGGCGACCCATACGCCTCTTGTGGGGAGAACCCTTGAGGAAATAGGCTTGCGTAGAGAACTGGGCTTGACGGCTGTCGGGGTTTGGGAACGCGGCATCTTTCAAGCGGCATTGCCCGATACCCGTATTGGTCCCCACACTGTGCTGGTGATGACGGGGACACAGAGTCAATTGGACCGATTCAACGAGTTGTTTTGTATTTACAAAGTTTCGAATGTCCCCGTTGTGATTATTGGTGGTGGTGGGGTTGGCATGGAGGCTGCGCGCACCCTTGTCGAACAGGGTCTCGACTATCGGATTGTGGAAAGAGATGCGGACCAGGCTCAGAAGCTCGACAATTGTATTGTGGGAGATGCCGCGGATTATGATGTTTTAAAAAAAGCCGAGATTATGAATGCGTTGACGGTTATTATTACGACGCATGATGATGATATCAATGTTTATCTCACGGTTTATTGCCGAAGATTAAATCCGGAAATTCAGATTATCAGTCGCGTTACGCAAGAGAGAAATATCGCGACTCTGCACCGCGCAGGCGCGGATTTTGTTATGTCTTATGCGTCGATGGGTGCAGATGCGATTTTCAATTTCTTAAAACGCAGTGATACCCTGATGGTGGCAGAGAGCCTCAGCGTGTTTAGTGAGGATATCAGCGTGTTTAGAATGAAGATGCCCTCTGCACTTGTTGGTAAGACGATTGCAAATTCCGCTATTCGCAGGAATACGGGGTGTACGGTTATTGCACTTAATGACAACCACGAAATGCAACTCAATCCCGACCCCAATGAACCACTGCCAAGAGCGGCAGAGATCCTCCTTATTGGCAGTTCAAAAGGGGAAAAGCGATTTTTGGATATGTATGTTCATGTATGAAGTGTGAAGTGTGAAAGGCAAGGTCCCCTGCTTAAAACAGGCAGGGGCATGTTTAAGCCGCGATCCAGAAGGTTTTTAGCTGACTGCTACTTACTCCTCCGCGATACTTCTGTATTTACCTCCATAATAGAGCAACGGGTTCCCCGCTCCCAATTCTCCCGCCAGTATTTCTCCTACAAACATGTCGTGATCGCCTGCTGGCAAGATGTTCACTATCTTGCAGTCGAGATATCCCAGTGTTCCCGCCAAGATCGGCGCGCCTGTTTTGCTTTCGCGCAATATTAGATCGGAAAAATCCTTTGGTCCCGGTATGGCAAATCGGTTGGACAGATGTTCCTGTTTTCGGGTGAGGATGTTGATTGCATAGCACTGTCCGTCAGATAAGGCGCTGTGCATGGTGGCCGATTTATCGACTGATACCACAACGAGCGGCGGGTCCAGCGACAAAGACATGACGGCATTGGCTGTCATGCCGGTTATGTCGCCGTTTTTGTATCGCGTGGTGACGACGGTGACACCTGTTGCAAACCGCCCCATTATATCTCGTTGAAGCCGTGAATCAAATGCCATAGATCCTCCTTTTACCAATCACCAACGCTGCCATCGGGATAAAATACCCGCTGTAACACTTCCTGTTCAAATGGATGCTTTGAGACTTCGGATTCGATGATTTCTATGCCGAGTCCGGGGGTGTGCCACGGTTTCACTGTGCGACCGTTTTTTTCAACTGTATAACTTTCTGAGACCACATCGTAGCGCCAGGGGACATCGGCGTGTACTGCTTCGCAGATGATGTACGATGGCGTGGCAAAACCAAAGGCGAGGGAAGCCGCTGTGCTTACCGGTCCCTGGGGGTTGTGCGGTGCGATTGCAATGCGATAGCTTTCAGCCATTGCGGCTATGCGCCGGGCTTCGCTCAATCCGCCGCAGTGGGTTATATCGGGCTGGATTACGCTGCATGCGCGCAGTTCAAATAATTCGCGAAAGTGGTGTTGAGAGACCAGGCGTTCGCCGGTTGCTATTGGTGTGCTTACGGCGTTTTGTACCGCTGCGATATCCGCCATGGTTTCCGGCCAGCAGGGTTCTTCAAAGAAGTAGAGGCCATAGGGTTCAAGGGCGCGGGCAAATCGAATGCCCATTCGGGGCGACGGGCGTGCGTGGCAGTCAACCATGATGTCTATTTCAGGTCCTGCGGATTCGCGCATTGCGCTTACACAGGCTTCGGCATAGTGAATGGGCGTTAGTCCTTCGATGGGCATCGTGGGCGGTACGGCCATGGACTTGAATGCGGTAAATCCGTCTTCTACTGCTTGTAGAGCCAGTTCGCCAAATCGCTTTGCATCTTTTGGGTGGGTTTCGTAGAACAATTCCATTTTTCCCCCGCCCAGATGGCAATAGGTACGGATGTAATCGCGTACAGGTCCGCCCCAGAGTTCAAAGCACGGGACGCCGTGTATTTTGCCCAGGATATCCCATAGCGCGATGTCAATGCCGCTGATTGCCGTGGCGCGTACAATACCATTGCCGTGCCAGAAGTGCTGGCGATACATGATTTGCCACAGGTGTTCAATGCGCCGGGGGTCTTCGCCGATCAATAGTGTTGATAGATCTTCAATTGCGCCGATGACAGACCGCGTATGCCACTCCAATGTGGCTTCGCCCCAACCCCACAGGCCGTCTTGATCGGTCAGGATTTTTACAAAGACCCAATTTCGCATGCGCGCATGACACACCAGCGTTTCTATGCCTGTGATTTTCATTTTACAGCCCTTGCAACCATTCCGTTGCCGGAGAATCTACCGATGCGTGATGTGCGGCGAGGTCGGCGGTCATGGTTGCGATCATTTCCCGGTGTTCGGGGGCGTCAAACAGGTTGTTTACCTGATCGGGATCGTTTTGGCGATCAAAGAGGATGGCATCGTGGTCCTTCACATAAGCCAGTTCGTAATTGGGGGTGAATACGCCAGCTCTGTTCGGGGCGTGGTGGATATAACAGATGTCGTCCCATTCGGTTTCTTCGCCGCGCAAGAGTGCGGATGCATCTCGCCCCTGCTCGCGACCACAGGGTTCAAATCCCATGAGGGTCAAGATGGTGGGCATAAAATCGACGGAGCCGACCAGGCGATCTATTCGCGTTCCAGCCGGGATTTTTTCGGGCCAGCGGATTAACATGGGGACGCGATACGCTGTTTCATAGAGTTGATTTTTGCCCATTAATCCGTGTTCGCCCAGGTATTCGCCGTGGTCGGATGTGAAGACTACAATTGTGTTGTCCAGGATTCCCTTTTCGCGCAGTGCATCGAGCATTCTGCCCACGCAGTCGTCTATGAGTTTGGCCATGCCGCAATAGTGGGCTGTGTGTTTGCGTAAGATATCATCTTTCGGAGCTTGTTTTTTTGGTACCCAACTGGGCTGGTTTTCTTCGTTGCGCGTGTCGGGCAATGGCATGTCTGCGGGATTGTACATGGTGTCGTAGGGTGCGCGTACAGGAAATGGCGGATGGGGGTCGGGTATGCTGAGCATAAAACAAAATGGGTTTTCGCGATCGCGCGTCAAAAATTCGTTGGTTTTTTCGGTTAGCCAGTCTGTTGGATACGTTTTTTCGTCGCCCATGGTTTTGTAGCTGAATACTGTGGGTTGTACATCGCCCATATCGACGTCTTCGATTTTTTTCCAGTGTCCGCGGTTGAACATGTATTGGGCGTCGTCAAAGCCCATTGTGCGTTCGGGGTGTACCCAGCCAGGGCGCGGAGTACCGTCCAGGTGCCATTTGCCCGCGTATCCGGTGTCGTATCCGCGGTCTTTTAATGCTTGAGCAAATGTGATTTCATCGCGGTTGAGGGGGATGTTGTTTTGGTACGCGCCGTGTACATGTTCGTAGCGTCCGGTGAGGAATACGCCTCGGGATGGGGTGCATACGGCGACGTTGACCATGAAGTTGGTCAAGATTGCGCCTTCTTTTGCCAGGGAGTCGATATGGGGTGTATCGACGAGTGTTCCGCCATACGCGCTCAATGTCCAGCAGCTTTGTTCGTCGGTGTGTATGACGAGGA
>JAGWBW010000348.1:2068-3562 GCA_021295695.1 Candidatus Latescibacterota bacterium | reverse complement strand
CCATGCCGGATTGATACAACCAGATAAAAATAAAAACTGTTCCAATAAGCAGCCCCAAAACAGCGGTGCGGTAAGATAAGAGTTCCCGGGTGTCGTCAATGGGGTGTTGCGGATTGATGGCTTTGAGAAGGACCGCTTTGAGGTGATGGCGAGAGATGTATAAGCCCCAGAAGACGAAAAAACACAGGGCGCCAAAACACAACCAGCCCGCGCCAGAAAAGTGTAGCGCACCATAGGGGTCGAATGCGATTTAAGAGGCCACCTGGGATTTGGTAAAAAAGGAGATGGAAGAACCACATGCTGAAAAGTACGTCGAGGTTGTCAAAATACGCAAATCCCATGACGTAAATATTGAACCGGGGAAAGATGGGGGGATAACCTTTGGCGAAATAAAAAAATGGAAGTGTCAGTTTAATATCGGGCACGATAGGCCAGAAGAAATGGAGGATATTCCAGGCGAGAATGCCAGAGGAGAGAGCGAATCCCGCCCAGTAGAGACCGCGGTACTGCAAGGGATTATCGCGTGTCTGTTCTGGAGAAACAATATGCAGGGTCGGACTTAACAAAGGAAATGCCAAACGCTCATTTTCAGACCACTGGCGGCGCAAGATGACTGCAATACAGGCCGAAACAAAGACAATGGCGGCGATAAAAACAAGCCACCAAAAAAGGGGCGCGCCCCATATAGACCAGGGGATTGGCGTGCCGGGCAGTGCGCCTTCATAAAAATCGCGCATTGCGCCGTTGGTATTGGGTGGTACCAAATAGGTAGGAATGTGGGCGTGGAAGAAGTCCGCCCAGCGGTTTTCTGGCGTGGCAAAATAATACGGGGTAGCAATGGTCCCAAAGAGAAAACCGAGCACACCTGATCCGGGCACCACACCACCTGCAAGTCCCATTGCAATGATGACGAACTGTTCAGAAGAGGTTAAAAGAAGGGTGGGGTTCCAGGCTGATAGCAGGGGAGTGAGCAGGTAGCGTATGAAGAGAAAGAGGATGAATACTGCGACCGGAAAGTGACTGAGGTTCATGCGCGATGCCCGCACGATGTACTCTGAATAGGGCATCCAGAGATTGATCAGGACAACGAGCGCGAGACCCAATACAATGGCGCGAAAGCTTACACCACTTGTATTGGGTTTGGACAGGTATTCTGATCTGTATTGAGGGGCTGGCGTTTTTGCCATAGGTTTGATCGATTGCTTATGGCGGAGAAAATGCCTCAGATGGCAGCGATGTAGGGTCGGTTTGGTCACCGATGGCTTGTTCGTCTCGCCAGTTGGGGTTGTAGCGTTCTCCTGGCATGGTGGCGTGGATCATTTCATAAACGCCATCTCCAAGGCGATCCAGAAATACAAACTCGTAGTAGTTGAGGTGTTCGTAGGTCCAAATTTCAAAAGCTTTGCCAGTGGCACTAAACGGACTGCGCTCAATATCTGTTGGCAGGCCATATTTGATGTGGATGCGCCCCTGGTCGGTATCCGATCCCTTTTG
>JAGWBW010000348.1:0-1854 GCA_021295695.1 Candidatus Latescibacterota bacterium | reverse complement strand
TGGGTTTTTGCACATCTACAATTGAAAAGGTTCTCTGGCGCGTGGTCATTTTGCCAGTGCCATTATCGCGAGCAGTGATTTGCAGTACATAATGCCCTGATGGTACACCTTTGAGATCGAGAGATTCGGTTTTAATTGCGGTTGTGCCGGGTTTGCGGTAGCGTGCTGAGGGAAAGTTTTTGATCCGCTGTCCCGTGGTATCCAGGAGGGTATAGGCGAGGTCGAAAGTTGCAGCCCGTCCCTCGCCTTCGGCAAGGCCATACAGTTCAAAGTAGATGTTTAGGGTCGTGTCTATTGACCTGCGTGCGTTGGGAACGATTTTGAATCCATTCTTGACCAGGCTGCTGGTCTGTGAGTTCGCGGCGTCAATCCGATGGGCAAACTGGATATCGCTTATGATCAAGGCTGCGTTGTCAAATTCGGGCATTGTAAAGACAAGTTCACAGGTGCCTTCAGCATTGGCCTGCAAATCTTTCAGGCGAACGCGACCCCGGTAGATGCCGGGAGCGATTCTGAAGCGCAACGCCTCTGTAATCATTTGATCGCGCAGATCTATTCCCGCGCCTATGACAATCTGTTTTTCCCATTTGAAGGGAATGGTATCGCGCTCGGTGTAAAAGGTTGCTTCTACGCGGTAGGTGGCCCGCTGGTGGCCGTTTGATTTTCTAAATGTGAGGTGCTGGCAAGGGCATTGGAGATATAGTTCGCCATAGTTCAGGCTGTCTGGCGCATAAAACCCGGATCTATCGACCCAAAAAGGGATGGCTCCCTGCGCCATAACGGGGATATCTTCGCCCGAAATTGGTGCGATGAGAGCCTGCGCGAGACAAAGCGACAAAAGGACCTGTTTCATATCGCGACCGCTTCTTAGAAGGAACCACCAATGGTTATCCGATAGGTGGGATCCAATAGCTCGCCCATGTCGCTATACGCAAAGTCCAGGGTAAAGGGACGCTCATTGAGCGCGTATTTGAGGCCAAATCCAAGGGCAAAACTCTCGGTGTCATTGTTGAATTTCCAGCCGCCGCGCAGTGCGAGAATATTGTGCATCCAGAGTTCGGCACCCGTGTGAATGCGGCCTTCAAAATCGACAAAAAAGGCATTCTCCGCAGATACAGTAAGTGAAACTGGATCGCCCAGATTGCCGTAGAGTTCCATTGAAGCCGCGATGCTGTAGATGAGGGGGCGGAAGGCTGTATCATCGATAATGACGATATCCTGTCCGAAATTCTTTAGTGTCATGGCCAGTCGCAAAGAGCGGAATCCCGTGTAAAAGAGCGTGCCTATCGAGATATCCAGGCCGCTGTTGACATCGGTATAGAGCGTCTCTCGAATATACCTGCCCTGGGCGCCAAATGACAATCTGTCGGTGAATTTGATGGCATAGGTCAGGCCAACAGCAAAGTCGCTGTCTTTAATGATAGTGCCCGTGCCATTGGGCTGGAAAATGGTGGTTTCTTCAAATTCATCGGGTGTGAAAGACAAGACCGTAATGCCTATGGCCTGTGTTCCCAAATTGTAGGCAAATGCACCCGAATAAAATTGGGAGTTGACCATCCAGTTGTTGTATCCCAGGCTAAAAGCGGCGCGATTAATTTGCGTGATGCCCGCTGGATTCCAGAACATGGCATCGACACCTGTGCCCACTGCGGTGTACGCATCGCCCATAGCAACTGCGCGCGCGCTTTGAGAGACTTTGAGGAAGGTGAACCCGGCATTGCCGAGTTTTTTGAGCCCGGCTTCTGCGCCTGTTGCCGATAGCACAAAGGCAGTGAAGACCAGGATGAGCGTTGTTTGTAAGCGTTTCACGTGTATCTCCTTTGCACTATTTGATGATCATAAACATCCCGGTTT
>JAGWBW010000347.1:3525-5401 GCA_021295695.1 Candidatus Latescibacterota bacterium | reverse complement strand
GTAAAGGTACAGCGCGATCCCTATAGCACGAGCGTGACATTCAACGCGCCAGACGAATTGCTCGAAGCAACGCTGGCTCGCCCGGGAGGAGAAGCGCCCGCGTCAAATCTGGACGAGCAAGACGATGTGCTGGTGACGCAGGCAGAACAAGGTGGCCTGGAGAGCCTTGAGGCCCAGGTATTTCAGGACGTACCTGGCGAATCGGAATTTGTGAACCAGCGCAACGAGGCATGGCGGGTGAATCCCCGGTTCGGGTTTGAAGATTACGCGCCCGTAACGCTCGACTCAGAATTACAGGCTGTTCCCTGGGAGGCCTGGACCTACACACAACTCGGGCGCGGCGTGGAGTTCACCTTTACCGACGAACTGTCCAGCGGTCGATTTGAATTTGCCCCAATGCCAACCACGCCCACAGGAGAACGGGTCATCAGCAAGGTCGGACGCCTGACCGAATACGCCCCAGCAGTGATGTTCGAACGGGTCCAGGACGAGACGCCCGATTATTACCGCCCGGGAATAGGCAAAGCCCCGCTGCACTTTTTTTACGACCTGGCCTCTTTTCAAGGACCCGGCGAGCAGACCACGCTGGAAGTCTATTACGGTGTGCCGCCAGGAGAAGTGAAAATCGGACAAGCAGAAGAACAGGACTATATCCGGGTACAGGCGGCATTGGCACTGGCCGACGCGGGCCATACGCATATTTACAGAGAAGCCGAGGTCTTTTTGTACGAACGCCCCCAAAACGAGGGGTTTAGCCAGGCTAAAGGCGTATTTGTGCCCGATGTATTGACACTGAATATTCCGCCGGGCAAATATGAGCTTCAGGTACAACTCAAAGATATGAATTCGGGGCGGGTGGGGCTTTATAAACAGGCTGTGGATGTGCGGGATTACGCGCAGGAAACGCTACAGCTTAGCGATATTGAACTGGCTTATGATATCGGCGAGGAGCCGTCGAACACCCGGTTTTTGAAGGAAGATATCTGGGTCGTGCCAATGCCTTCTCGAGCGTATGCCGGATCGCAAAAGGTTTACGTCTATTTTGAACTCTACAATTTGAAACAGAACGAATTTGAACAGACCCGCTATAAAGTGCAATATCTAATTCGATACAACCCCAGGGCGATCTCTGGTATTCTGGGTTCGGTCGCCACGGGACTGAGTTCGTTTATCAAATACCGCAAACCGCAGGTATCCGTGAGCTACGAACAGGTGGGCACGGATACGCGCACGCGCGAATACGTCGAACTGGACTTACAGAAGGTCAAGCGCGGTGTTAATGTGCTGGAGATTCAGATTACGGATCTCGTGAGCGGTGAACAAACCAGTAGAGCGGTGAGTTTTCAATATGGATCTGCAGATGACGCAGATGAACGCAGATGAACACGGCACAGACGTAGCCACACCACCACGACACTAATGACAAAAAACCTCCTGGATTACTGACGTTGTGCGTGGGCTTACGCCATGCTTCGCGTGCGGCGTGGCGGCTAAAACCATGCCGCAATGACGATTGCAACCATAGGATCCAATTGATAACCTGCACCATCATTTAATAGGCACCTGACAGAGTATATTTTTTGTCGGTGCCTATTTTTTTCTTGAGTCTTATCGATCTTTTGCCGTATATACTCGGTGTTCGTTTTATATCTCTTCCTTTTTTTATTCAATTCATGGCCCAATTACAAAGCGTTGAAACTTTAGAGACAGAGAGCCGGGTGCGCAAAACAGCCGTATTGGCGATGGTAGGCACGCTGGTATTTACGTGTGCGATGTCAACCTATGTGGAACTGAGCACGCGATCCGGTCTCCTGGCAATGTCCAATCTGCCAATGACCGTATTATTGCCCTTCGTATTCTGGCTTTTGGGCAATTC
>JAGWBW010000347.1:1548-3517 GCA_021295695.1 Candidatus Latescibacterota bacterium | reverse complement strand
GTCCGCAACAGAGATGCGGGTGCTATTTTGCCTCTTGTGGGTCGGCGGCTTATTTGCCGGTTTAAACTGGGCAACACAGTGGGCCGGCATGATGGCTGCACCGCGCTATTTTGCCTCGCCAGAGAACCGATGGGAAGAATTGTATTTTGACGACCTGCCCAACTGGATGCTGCCATTAAACAGTCCGGGTGTAGTCGATGGCTTCTATCAGGGAATATGGTCAGGCGTGCCCTGGGGTGCGTGGTTGGGACCGATTTTTTGGGCGGGATCTATCGCCCTTGCAATCACAGCCATTGGCCTGGGATTAACCGCATTATTTCAAAAGCAATGGGCGCAACACGAGCGCCTGGTCTATCCCCTCGCCGAAGTATCCCTGGAACTCACCGAAGGATTTGATCGAAAACCGGGTTGGCCTGCCTTTATGCAAAACAAGGCATTCTGGGCGGGTTTTTTTATCGCAGCACTACCCCTCTTGTGGAACATCGCAGAATACTTCATCCCCGATTTTCCCCGCATCTCAATTTTTGACCCCATGTTCGGGCGAACCGGACGCAGAGGCGCGCCCCTGTCCCGGTACTTGCCGCCATTTGCCTTCTCCTACCGCATCCTGCCCACTCTGATGGGATTTACTTTTCTGTGCGACTTGAACATCCTGTTCAGCATCTGGTCGGTTTATCTGGTGGGACTGGGGGCACAATACGCCATGAATCGCGTGGGGTTCACAGTGGGTATGAGCGGACAAGAAGCCGATGCGGGCGTCATTGTGAACCTTTTTTCCAACGGAGCAATGCTGGGGCTGGCTCTTTGGGCAATATGGGCAGCACGCGGGCATCTGAAACGCGTCTGGAGACAGGTTCGCAGCCCAGTTGCAGGAGAAACCTCCGAAACAATGATCCTGTCTCCGCGTAGCACTTTGCTGGTGCTTGCGGGTGGGTTGATCTATATGGCATTCTGGCTTTATCAGTCCGGAAACAGCCCATCAACACTGGTATTGTGGATGGCGGCATTCTGGATTGGCCTTTTTGTATCGATGAAGCTCGTAGCTGCCACAGGTTTCGCCTATTTATTTCCCTTTTGGGCAGGAGGAACAACCATACTGGGCGATATGTTTGTGGGCACGCGCAACATGTCCACACCCACGCTGGTAAGCACACACATGGTGAATCACCGTTTGCTGGCAGGCTGGCGCGTACCAACGGCGCTACCCAATATAGAACGGACGATGGCGAGATCCACAAAGACAAACCGATTGATCTGGATCGGCGTACTCCTCGGCGTGATCATTGGCGCTTATTATACGGTCTGGCTGTGTTATAACTGGGGCGGTGCCAGCTTTCATTCCTGGGCATTGGAGGGTTCGGCGAGAGAACGGTACAATATCATCGCCGGAGCAGTTGGCGATACGGATCGATCTGTTCCAGATATGGAAAAGACAGGCGTGTATTTATTGGGTACCCTGGGTGCGCTAATATTTGCCGTACTTCAGGCGAGGATCCCCTGGTGGCCCATCCATCCCATGGGATTGATGTGCGCATTTATATTCTGGACATTTTCTTAGTATGGCTGGCCAAGCTGCTGGTGCTACAATTCGGAGGGATCTTGCTCTATCGTCGGGTGCGCCCGTGTTGTTATGGGTTAATCGTGGGATTTGTATTTGCGATAGGAATCGCATTTCTCGTAGATGTGATCTGGTTTCCGGATCAAGGGCACGGGATTCACGGTTGGTAATTAAATTGTTAAGGGGACCGATCACTCGGTCCCTTTCTTTAGTATGCGCTTCAATGCAAAAGACGGAATCGAAGATCTCGAAAAGCTGTTTTACATTCCCATACATTCAGCGCGACAGGTCCCGATTGATAGCTAAAATCGGTCACCTGATTGACCAACTTCCCATCAATATATGAAGTAAGAGACGCGCCCCGGGCGGCGATTTGCACATCGTATTCCTGTCCGTGCTCAATGGGATAAT
>JAGWBW010000347.1:853-1167 GCA_021295695.1 Candidatus Latescibacterota bacterium | reverse complement strand
ACAAATGTTTCATTTCCCATGACTAAAAGTCTCCTTTTGAGTTGTTTCCGCGACCTGTGTAACCGACTCTTGACAGTACCCACCGGAATACCGAGGATACTGGCAATCTGATTCTGATGTAACCCGACCAGATAAAACAGCGTAGTAACCATGCGATCCGCTGGAGAAAGCAATTTGAAAGCCCGCTTCAGAGCAGATGCGTACTGTGGTTCCATCGCTTTCTCAGGATGCACAAACTCGAGCTGTTGATATTCCTGCACCCTTGATAATCCCCGTGCCTCAAGGGTTCGCTTTCTCACCCATTTGAGAGCCAC
>JAGWBW010000347.1:0-599 GCA_021295695.1 Candidatus Latescibacterota bacterium | reverse complement strand
CACGAATTTTTCACAACTAACATTTCTCCTCGCCCAAGTGTTCATTTTCGGACACCACTGTATCAAAATCGGACACTTTATAAGACGCCAAATTCAGGTGATTTTCGTAACTTGTTGTAATTTCAACATTTGATTTTTCGGCACAGTTTTTGCTTGATAATTGTATAGTACTTACCCCGCAATAGAGACGGAGGCCCGATATGATCTGGAATTATCTCACCGTTGGATTCAGAAATCTGCGCCGACACGCCTTCTATTCCCTGCTGAATATCCTGGGATTGGCTGTAGGTATTGCGTGTATGTTATTGGCGGTATTGTATGTGGGTTATCAGTTTCGTTTTGACCAGCACCACGAAAAAAGCGATCGCATTTACAGAGTAATCCGAAAAATCAAGGATGTCAGCGGCGAACGCTACGACCTGGGGACAAAGCCCGTTGCTCCGCATCTGCGCGACAAATTCCCCGAAGTTGAAGCAGTGACCCGGATGCTCGTCAGGGAAATGTGGGCTTCTAACGAAGACCGCGGTTTCAATACGCGCGTTTGCATAACCGATGCAAAGATGTTCGATGTCTTCACGCTCCCAATGGTAGTCGGCGAT
>JAGWBW010000346.1:2721-3053 GCA_021295695.1 Candidatus Latescibacterota bacterium | reverse complement strand
GCGCACCAAAGAAATCGGCATTCGCAAAATACTGGGCGCCAGCATCACAAACGTCGTGCGTTTGCTATCGCGCGAATTCGTTCTGCTGGTCGGCATAGCAAATGTACTCGCCTGGCCAGTCGCCTATTGGGCAATGAGCAAATGGCTATCGGACTTCGCGTATCGGATTGAGTTGGGGATCGGAGCATTCGTGCTCGGCGGTGTACTGACCCTCTTGGTCGTAATCGGAACAGTGAGCCTGCAAGCTGTGAGGGCGGCAAAAATGAATCCCGTGGAGGCATTGCGATATGAATAAACGATCAGATATAGAAACCGATATACAATTGGTCCAC
>JAGWBW010000346.1:0-2422 GCA_021295695.1 Candidatus Latescibacterota bacterium | reverse complement strand
CTCTTAACACAGGGCTTGCGCACATTGCCCAAAGTGCAACAACGCGCAATATGGCTTCGCTACATAAAAGAACTGTCCTACCGCGAAATTGAGTGGGAAATGCAAGCCCCTCTCGGCTCCGTGAAAATCTGGCTCTACCGCGGGCGCCATCAGCTAAAACGCGCGTTGGAAAAACAAGAAGTCGGGAATTGGGCGGGCTGACTGCACCTGCTGAAATACAAAGTTTATTTTACATCGTAAAGGAGAATCCAATGTTCTCTGAAATGTCTTTATTCAAACCTCGCCAGACATCGCATCTACTCCGCCATCAACATCATCGGCATTGCCATCGGCCTCGCCTTTTGCATCCTCACCTACCTTTTCGTACACAACGAATGGACATACGACACCTTTCACAAAAATGCCGACCGCATCTATCGGGTTTCTGGTACCACACCAGACCCTCTCGGACCCGCAATAGCAGAAGCATTCCCAGATATGCAGACCGTTCGTTTCAGCAGTAGCGGGGGAAAAATTGGTATAGAAGACCGCGCTTTTCAAGCAACTTTGGGTTTTGTTGATCCCAACTTCCTCGACATTTTTTCTTTCCCAGTCATTCACGGCGATCCCGCTCAAGCACTCCAGGACAAGTATTCTGTAATCATAACAGAAAAAATCGCGCAGAAATATTTCAACAACGCCAACCCCGTTGGGGAACAGCTTCCAATTCAGTACTTCGGGAAAGAAATTCAAAACTACACCATCACGGGCATTGTGCAAAACGTGCCCAAAAACTCCACAATTCAATTTGACATACTACTGCCATTTGAACCAAATCCCATGATGCGTGCCCCAAGCCGATGGAATATATACTACCTGGATACGTATATGATGCTCCCCCCGAATATATCCCCAAATAGTGTCGAACAGCAATTTCCCAGATTGACCAAAATTTGGTTCGGCGGCGAGAAAGAACTCAAACTCCTGCCTATCACCCAAATGCATTTTGCTCAAAATATGGGAGTACGCAATAGCAGTAATCCAGTTTATTCATACATCCTATCGGGCATTGCTATCCTCGTCCTGTTTATCGCCTGTGTCAACTTCATCACCTTAACCCTCGGACGACAGGCAACGCGGGCACGAGAAGTCGGCTTGCGAAAAGTCGTCGGCGCAGGACGCATGCAGATTGCAAACCAATTTATCGGCGAATCGCTCTTACTCATCTTCATCGCGCTCATCATTGGCATTGCCATAGCAGAACTCACCTTGCCAACATTCAACAATCTGGCCGGAAAATCCCTATCCATGAGCGACGGCCTCAATCTCACAACACTCGCCTTTCTCATTCTGCTGATCAGCCTCGTTGGCATCACAGCAGGGGGGTATCCCGCCTTTATCCTATCCCGCCTACAGCCAACTCAAATCATAACAAGCCAGCTACAAATTAAAACAGGCAATCGTTTTGGCAAATTACTGGTCATTTTTCAGTTTGCCCTATCCATATTTTTTATCATCACCACCTTGATGATGAGCAAACAGCTCACATTTTTGCGAACCAACCCCCTGGGGTATCAAACCGAACACGTTGTCGCCATTCAGACCCAGGCACTGCAAAGAGAAAACAAAACCTTACCAGCCGTTTTTCGGGATGCCCTGCTGTCACATCCCGCAGTCATAAGCACGACCTGGCTTGGTCACAGATTAAACAACAACATGAGTTCCCGGTCTGGTGTAACTTACGCAGGAAGTCCTACGCAATACGTTGAACGCATCTCGATTGATTACGATTTGTTCAAAACGCTCGACATGAAACTCGTTGCAGGTCGAGAATACAACAGAGAATTTTCAACAGATGCCAAAGAATCAATCCTTGTCAACGAAGCACTCGTCAAAAAACTCGGCATAGAAGACCCAGTTGGCAAAACAATCGAACATGGACGAGACAAGACCATCATCGGCGTTGTCCGAGATTTCCATTTTCGCTCCCTGCATCACAAAATTGAACCCGCCATTATGCCCCTCTCTACGAGTCATTGGTCCTTGTGGGTTCGCATTCACCCCGGAAACGTGCCGGGCACCATCGCTCGCCCCCAACCAGACATTCAGATTTTCATTCATCGATGAAGACCTGGACAAACAATACAAAAAAGAAGAACGCTGGAACCAAATGATCCAATACGCCACTGGATTCGCCATCTTCATCGCAGCACTCGGCGCATTCGGACTCGCTGCACTCGCCACAGCCAGACGCACCAAAGAAATAGGCATTCGCAAAGTCCTGGGCGCATCCCAAACACAAATCCTATCCCTGCTCTCACGAGAATTTGTCTTCTACATCGCCCTATCAAGCCTCATCTCATTCCCAATCGCCTATTACGCAACCAATCAATGGCTACAAACCTTCGCCTACCGCACCGAGTTGGGGGTGGGAGCATTCTTA
>JAGWBW010000080.1 GCA_021295695.1 Candidatus Latescibacterota bacterium | reverse complement strand
TATTGACTCCCTTTCCAAACTCAACGTGCCAATCTGGGAACGCGATGGCAGATTCGGCATGCACAAAGATCGATATATCACATCTGTGCGCGTGAACTTGCACGAATCGCTGTCACTATATCTCTCGGCCAGATTGCTTTCCGCGCACAGCGACAAACACAATCCGCACGCTGTGTCGGCCCTGAACAAGCTGGCCAGTGCCATGCCTGAGCCAATAGGCGAACACATCACGCGAACGGCATCTGCTGCAGATCGGCGGCGTCTGTGGTCGGATTATTTAGGTGTGTTAGAGACCCTGACTCTGGCATGGGCAACACGCCGTCAAGTGTATATAGTTTACTGGAACCCAGAAAAGGGTGATGTGACAGAGCGGATTTTCGACCCATATTTTATCGAGCCTTCGCCCGTTGGATATGCCTGTTATGTAATCGGGTATGACCATCTGCGCCACGACATCCGAGAGTTCAAAATCGAGCGCGTGCAACGGGTCACAATTCTCGATTCATCATATCAGATTCGCGGGAATTTCGATCCCTACGATTATCTGACACAAGCATGGGGCGTCATGGGCGGCGATGAGCGCATTGTCGTCAAACTCCGCTTTTCGCCCAATGTAGCCTACCGCGTGCGGGAATCGGATTGGCCCTGCGTCGATGCCATTGACGACCTGCCAGACGGCGGCTGTCTCATGACATTAACCGTGAGCCACACACTGGAAATGAAACCCTGGATCAGAGGCTGGGGCGCAGATTGCGAAGTGATAGAACCAAAGGATTTGCGACAGGTCATCGCAAAGGACATGATCGCGGCAGGGAGGGTGTATGAGAAGTGAAAATCTGTGGAATCAAACTTTTGGTACGGGGCGGAACTGTGGGAAGCCAGAATAAACGGACTTGTAGGCTGAAATCGCGTGTGGTCCGCTTGCTTGATTCACTGGCTACACCGTTTTTTCGTCTGCAATTTTTAACCGCCTGGGTGTCAATTTCACGACCTTCCGATCACTTTCTTGCTGGCGTTTCTTTGCTTCCGCAAACAAAGCACGCACATTATAGTCGTGTGATGCCGCCAGTTGTTCGCGAATCGTTCGGACTTCTTTTATGATATGGTCGTGGTTCATCGCATTACTCTCCTAATAATTCCTCTGGGGTACAGATAATTGGCGGTTCATACCCCATTAAACGACACTTTCGCTCAATTTGATTTCGTATCGTAGCGTTGGCCAGATGTGCAAAATTCCAGGTCAACAGGTATTCAATGCCGCCATTTACGGCCACAGCAATATGCAAGGCATCAAGAGTCGCCTTCTGAGGAAGCGGCCCTTCTTCAACCAAAATCTCAGCAAATTCAGCAGCCGCTTCAGTCAATTCGATTTCTGCTATACCAGTGAGTACTTCAAGCCGGCGAGCGGCCATTGCCGAATCGCCAGCTGCCGCCTCTGAAATGACAAACTCGGAAATGTACAATTCGTAGTCGAACCGTTTTTCGTTCCACCATTGCCGGGTTAATGCTTGGCGAGCAGCGGTAATAATATCGCGGCTTGGATGGGCGGTGAGATAACTGATGATAGAGTTTTCAATGTAGAGCTTGGGCTTCATTTATGCATTAGGCCTACGATAGACAAAATTAAGTTTTGAATAGCTTGTCTGGCATTGGCTGTCATCACTCCATTTTACTCACGCCCATCCTCCACCATCGCTTTTATGGACATACCAAGAGGTGGCATTTTGTCGCGTGCTTCGCGCATACGGCGAGCAATTTCGCGCTGTCTCACCATATCGGCGTCAGTGACCGCTGAGTACTGAGGATGAGCAATCTGCCCACTCTTTTTTAAGAAACCAATTTCTCGCAAAAGTTCTTGAACTCTCTTTTTTATTTCGCAAACACGTTTTTCAAGGACACTTAAATCCATCGCACACCTTGTTTTTGGGTTGTTCGAATGGAGATTTGAGCTTCAAAAAGAAATATATAAACATACTGCATATTGAGCAATGGTTCAATATACTACAAACCACTTGAAGGATATGGGACAAACACAACATCATTCATCGAGTAACCGGGCATAGACATCGTCCTCTTTATTGTCCCAAATCTGTTTCAGGGCTTCCCATCTGGTTTCCTGCCAGGTGTTTGAGCAGGAAATAAATAAAAAGTAGCGGCCAGGGACATTGTCCAGGGTCGGTTGGCACCGGCCCATTCTGGTCGCCGAATAAGATATAGCCAATTGAGGAACGAAAAGCAACTTTTTTGGTATGAGAACAACCATGCTACTACAAATCAAGACATGCTCTGTGTTGCTTGTCCAATGCTTTGGTGTACGCCATTGTCTCTTATCTTGTATTCTTTTGGCATCAAACGCTCGGATTACTCGCACTTTCATAAATCGTACTGGGATCTCGGTTTTTTAGGGTTGACAAAATAAGTGGAGTATTATATCTTGATTACATATTTATGTTAGGAATATTGATTTGAGACCCCAGTTTGAGGAGTTCAAAAATGCAACAGTACGAGTATGATGTTGCCCTATCTTTTGCAGGAGAAGATCGACAGCACGCCGAGAAGTTGGCGAATCTTCTTGAGTCTAACGAGTATAATGTCTTTTACGACAAGTACGAACAAGCAAGGTTGTGGGGAAAGGACCTATATGCCCATTTATCATCAATTTATAAGGATAAGGCTCGCTATTGTGTCATGTTCCTATCCAAACACTACGCCCAGAAACTCTGGCCGAACCACGAACGCCAAAATGCTCAGGCAAGAGCATTTAAGGAAAGCAGGGAGTATATTCTTCCAGTCCGTCTTGATGATACGGAGATCCCGGGAATTTTACCTACAGTAGGATATCTGGATTTGCGCCTAATAACCATTGAACAAATCTATCTGTCTTTGGTGGAGAAGCTATCGAACACGGCCTCACCGACAACAACTGATAGATCAATTACCACTACAAATGAAAGTGATCTCAGCGAATTTGTGCTGTTATATCCGGAAGATGGGAAGCAGTATTTCATTCCTGTTCAGAATGCTCACTGGGATTCTACAGAAATTGTTCTTGACTTGATTCCTGAGTCAGCCAGAGAAACAGTCTTTTTGCGTTCACTAAGAGACAGTGTCAAGAACCCATTTATGCGGAGTAACATGTTTGCCTTTGCACTACAGGAAAATGCTGCATGGGTAAGCCTAAAAGATATTTCTCAAACCACATCCAATTCTCAAACTGTTTGGAAAGTCATTCTGACGGAAAAGAGTAACGAGCAAAACAGCTTATTTAACGAGGTAAGGGTTAGCAACATTTCGCCAGATCAGATTGCCGAAAGACGAGCGAGGAGAATTCTGCTTGATGAGAAATTGAGAGATCCTGGACTGGAGTCTTTCATTTCTGGCGGGTTTTTATCACAATATAACAATATCATAGAAGTTTCTAAATCCCCAATTCCGGATCTCTACCGATCTTTAGGACAGATGCCAGAGAGATTTCAGAAGTTTGCCCGTTTGATTTCGGTTATCTATTTGAAGCTTTCAAACACTGTCGAAGATATACTTCTATTGGACTTGAAGTTTCTAAGTTCACAGCAGTTACAGGTCAGTTTTAAGGGACATCGTCCCCGGCGCTATTCAAACGTAAAGCCTTCAATTATTGAGGTTAATGGTATCTGTCCGCTATGAATGATTGGTGAAAGTGGCTCCGCAAATGCTGCATTTTTATAGAATCTCGGAATTGTCCACATTGTAGGAAAAATAAGGATTGAAACATTACTTATTTTTGTTGGGGCCTAATCTTACAAAATCCATTAAAACAAGGATTGACTTCTAACTTTTGAACAGATGGAGATAAAAATGCTGGCAGAAATGAGAGACCTTGCGCTTGATTTTTTATGGAGTCAGGAAGGCCAGGGAACAGTACCTGATAATTTGAACGAATGGTTCAAAAACATGCGCCTCAAAAAACCAGAGCGGATATTTCCCTATCTTGTGGAAGCTTCAGAAAATATTGAGAATTATTATACACTGTCTCCAGATGCTACTGACCCTGATTTAGCCGTTTTGGAAGTTGCTGATTTTCAAAAGGGAGATAATCTCAGGTTGCCATTCAACCAGCCCAGCGGTTCACAGTCCCCTGCCCTTGGACCAGTTATCAAACGCACTTATGCAACTGGCAAAGGTGCTGGTCCAACTCCAAAAATCCAAGCAAGCACATTAAAAAGCTTTGAAAATTTGGCTCAAGAAGACAGACCATGGAGTCCTTTTTTTCAATCTGCCTGGCAAACCTTCACGCGCCCAAAACTTTTTATCGCCACAAAAGGTGAAACATTGATTGCTGAATCAAAACAAAATGCCTACTCACTGGCTGTAGAAAACATATCAGAGAGACAAACGGTATTTCTGGCTTTTAAGGATGATCAAGGAAGATTGCCGGGAGAATACCCCGAGTATCTTCAATATTTGCAAGAGATATTGGCGCAAACCAAATATGCAACAAAGGCAATCCCGCCAGTTGAAAATGGTTTATGTTCCTTGTCATCGGAACATGAGATCACAGTTTTTCCAAATGCACTGCCAGGTGCGGGCATCAATATAGCAAATATAGACCGTCCTGGAGCATTCCCCGGAATAACAAAGGAAAACGCTGCTCTTGGCTATGCTTTGAGTTTGGACAGTGCCGATTTGCTTTACATCTACAAAAATCATGTTTCGAAACTGTTTATAGCTACTATTGCGGGTGATCGCGCCCTTATTATTCCCAGAACACAAATCAGCGGAAACGTAAGACAGCGATTTTTTAAGCAAGTTCAGGAACTCATACAAACTGAAAATCGCGTTGAAATGCGAGAAGATCGATTGATGCGGCTCCTCGGAAATGAACAGGCTGTAACTTCTATGGACATCTTATGGGCTAATTTTGGTCAGAAAATCGAGAACCTTCAGGGCTCAATCACAGACATTCTCCCTTCACGCTTACGAAAAATAACGGAAGTGAATGACCGATTTAATTCGGAAATTTCACATCTAATTTTTCCAATGTACAAAATGTACGACTTCGATCTTACACTCAATTGGCTTTCAGAACTCCTCAAACGTCCTGGCGGGAATAAAGCCAAGTCAGTAAATGCCAGTCGTCGTTTATTCCAGTTTAAGAAAAATTTGGCTGCCAGCATATATCACGGAAACAGATCTCCGGACGCCCCATTTTGGAGTGACATTTTTGTAACGGCTCAATGGTATCTCAATCAGGCCATCGAAGATGGTAACGCCTGGAATCTATTGAACGAAGGTTATTCTACAAAAACCAACAAACCTTATTGGACTTTTGCAGGCTGGATTCGTCATTTGTCTCAATTTATTCATTATCTCAGAGAATTGGAGGTATTTCCTATGCCAGAATCAATTTATCAACCCAACTCCGAACTCTTAAAGCCCTATTTTGGACAAAAGAGTGGAATTGACACAGACCAAAAAGCGTTTGCCTTTCTTGTAGGGGTTCTCTACGGAAAAGTCATGCAAGTACAGGGAGCCAAGGGAGTTAATGTGGGAGCAAACGCTTTAACCTGGCTGAGACGACTCACGCTTACAGGCGAAGATTTGCCCGATTTTTATTGTAAAGTGAGAGAAAAATTGCTGACTTACGAAACCGAAAGCAGCGGAGATGTGCGGGAAGTATTGCAGGAAGTGGGATATCTGGGAACAAAGATAGGGGATGCGTTTGACATCCCACAAACCACAACGTGTTATTTTTTGTTGCTTGGGCAATCAGTAGCCGTTCAGGTGCTTCCGTCCGGTAGCAGAAATGAAGAATAATTTGAAAGGAGCAATCGCTATGAGTGAAAAACAAATTTTAACTGCACGCCGTGAATTTGTGTTTCTATATGATATTAAAATGGGCAATCCAAATGGTGATCCAGATGAAAACAGACCTCGGGTTTTACCAGACGGAACGCACTATGTGACTGATGTTCGTTTGAAACGTTTTGTCAGAGATTATTTGAAAACGCAGACAAATTCAGAGACTAACAAGCCTTACGATATTCTGGTGGATACCATTGAAAGCGGCACGACGAACCTCACTGGTCGCGTTGCTGCATATCTGGACTCCCAAGAGTTGTCAAAATGTGAAGGGGCAGAATTGGTCGAGATTTTGCTTGATGCGTTTATTGACGCTCGTCTTTTTGGCAGATCTTTTGCCTTTAAAAAGCAGGATAATTGGGAACCGAACACACAGCCCAAAACCTTAACTGGTGCTTTCAAATCAATCATGGTGAAGTTTTGCATGAAGCCCAAGAGGTCGATATCCACGGCACTTCAGTTTTTGCAAGCCAGGAAGATAACACGCAGGGGACATTCACAACCTATTATGGTTTGCGCTACGCACTCATTGGTTTCAACGGCATTGCAAATGAGCATTCAGCAAAAATCTCGCAAATGACAGATGAGGACTATGAAATTCTTTTACGCGCACTTTGGAACAGCGTCCGTTCATCTGGAAATACCCGAACTAAAATAGGTCAAGTTCCTCGGTTGCTTATTAGCGTTGAATATAACGAGAGGGAAGAATTTCAATACGGCATGCTGACTGATTACATCAAACTGGCATCGGCGAATGGAAAAACCGAACAAGAATGGTCGGGGCCAAGTGATTATCAACTGGATTTGTCACTACTTCAGCAGCGTCTTGAAGCACAACAAAGCAGAACTTCACGTATCGCCTATTGTGTGTCTCCTGACTTAAATTTGGCACCCTTACCCGAATCATGGGAAAATCTAGCTTATGATGGCACGACCTCGTAGGAGGTATTATGAATGTGATCTGTTTTGAATATACGGGGCGTTTTGGACACTTTTTAAAAGCAGAGGCCAATGCCAGTGCGCCATCGTACCCTATTCCTCCAAGAACCGTTCTTTTGGGGCTTTTAGGTGCTGTGCTTGGACTGACAAAGGACACGCCTCAGAGCCTCTTAAAAGATGCCCATTTGGCATTAGGTGGAAAAGTACCGGGCACCCATTGGCATTCGGCTAATCTGCGTAAAGACTCCCCAGCACCTTTGTCTTATACGATCAGACGAAGTGCAAAGGGAAGTAGTAGCAGGCAGCGCAATACCATTATTTCTCAGGAATGGCTGATTAAACCTCGTTATCGTGTATGGGCGAATATTCCCGATCCGTTTCATACAGATTTAGCGCAAAGACTCCAAGATCGGCGATGGCATTTTTCACCTTGTCTGGGGCTGTCTGAAATGTCTGCTGAACTGAATTTTATCGGTGAATATTCCTCAGAGATCCTGCCCAATGGAAAGCATTGGATAGATACTGCTTTGCGTCGAGATGCAGGTAATCTGGACATGGATTTAGCTTGCGAGCAAGAATTGGCGATCCATATGCTGAGAATGCCACGCGATGTTTCGCCAGAAAGGCAATTTCAACATGAAGCTTATTACGTAGAACGGGAGGGGCGGTCTATTCCCGTAACAACAGATCAGGCCTGGCAAGTTGGAAAGGATAAGGTGGTCTTTTTATGAGCGAGTTGCTTTCCCATCCTCATCAGACATTACAGACACATATACACGATGTCGTAAAGGCTGCTGAATGGGCGATAAATAATCACTCAAATATTTTGTTCAATAAAAACCCATTGTTACGAGACCTTACAATGAGAGCGGTTGATGCCCATGACCTGGGTAAAGGTAGTAATGCTTTTCAAGAGTACATCAGAAACCCTAAAGGTTTTAGAGGTGCGCCAATCGCAAAAGCACATTCCCCGCTTTCTATGTTGCTGGTTTTACGTCTGGCACAACAAGAAGATTGGGCAGCATTAGATACATTGCCCGTTGCCGCGGCCGTAGCTGGTCATCACAGTGGTATGCCACTGGCAGATGATTTGCTCGGTCTGCTTCTGGATACAATTCCTGCTTATGTTTGGAAAAATCAACTTACAGGTTTGCCTATATCGGAACTTGCCATTCATACTGGTTTGCCTGTACAGAACCTGTCTTTGAGTTCGGATATTATTCCAGAAGCGGATTATCTTGAGTATGATCTGTTAGAGACATTAAATGAATTGTCTCTTCTTGATGCACTTAAATTGCGTTTGAACACGCAATTTGCTTTGTCTCTCTTACTTGAAGCAGACAAAACATTTTTGGCTGTTGATAAAGAATACCGGAAGCGTTTACAAATTCCCAGAGAGATAGATATACCGCTATCTTGTGTCGATGTACATCTCTCTGGAAAACCTGAAAGCCCATTGAATATTAGGCGGACAAAAGTACGCCGAGAAGTACTCGCAGCGACCGATCCCCAAATGGAGGCAGGTATTCATACTGTCACCCTTCCAACCGGTATGGGCAAAACAATGGTGGCTACTAGTTGGGCACTCAAGTTGAGAAATGCTCTAAAACAGGACAACCAATTTTCTAAAGTGGTTATTGTACTGCCCTATTTGTCGATTATTGATCAGACAGTTCAAGAGTATCAGGAACTTTTGGGTGATTTGGGAACGCCAGATGTTCTTTTGCAAATGCATTCAATATCAGATCGTGTATTTGATCCAGAAATGGATGGCGATTCCAATGATTTTTTTATAGATACCTGGCAGTCTCCATTTGTGATCACAACTTTTGACCAGTTCTTATTGGCTCTGTTTGGTCCACGGGCGAAGCATCTGATGCGCTATCACAATTTGTACGACACGCTTATTGTTATGGATGAAGTCCAAACTCTTCCCTGCAAACTATGGGATTCTGTGAACCATCTTTTTCAAACCATGACACAAGTTGGGAATGCTCGATTTTTGGTTATGTCGGCGACGCAACCAGGATTCCTGACAAGGGCGACAGAATTGGTGGCAAATCCCAAAAATGAGTTTGCAAACTTTCAACGGTATCAATTGGTTTTGAAACACGGCAACAAACAACCACTGGAAGATTTTACGTCCTCAATAATTGATCGATTGTCCGAATTTGCAGATAAGCGTGTTTTGATCACGCTCAATACACGCCGGAGTGCGCGTTATGTGAGAGATGCTCTTGAAGAGGAACGTGTAGCACCTCTGTTCTTTATCAGTGCCGATGTTACGCCTAAAGACAGACTGGTTTCAATTCAAAAGATTAAGGAGGGAAATCCCTGCATCGTTGTATCAACTCAATGTGTTGAAGCTGGTGTTGATATTGACATGGATTTGGTCATCCGAGACTTTGGACCATTCGACGCCATAGTCCAAATTGCTGGCCGCTGCAATCGCAATAACAAAAAACCTCGCTGTGATGTTGAAATCGTTTCTTTAGCGAATAAAAATGGTCAGGACTTTGCAAGGATGATATATGATGAGTATTCGCTTCAAGAGACACATAAAGTACTGGATAAACAAGAGACAATCAGAGAGGAAGAAATTTACGAGCTATGCTCAACGTATTTTAATGCGCTGGGCAAGAGGGATACAGGTAAAGACATAACCGAAAATTTTGCCTACTGGCGAGAAATTCCATCGGTGAGAGAGTTGCTGCGTGGAAAAGAAAGAGAGAAATACGAATTTATCGTCGCCCACGAAGACCCCGGTCTTATTGAAGCAATCGCTGAAGCACAGAACATAGAAGACCGTTGGAAAAAAAGGCGTGCAATACGCAAATTAGCAGGAAGAATTGGGCGTGTTACAGTATCAGTTTATGCCAAACGGGGATGGGAGCCAGAAGATTTTGCAGATGCTTGCGGACCGTTCTGGATATTAAGGGACGAATATTATCAATCAGATCGTGGATTGGTTTTACCCAAATCTGAGACAGAACATACTGGGGCAAGGATCCTATGAAAAAAATCAAAATTGCAATTGCCCGTTTATGTTTTGAGGAGCCTTATTCCGGGCCTCCAGTGCCACATCTTTTGCGCGGAGCAATAGCCTCGCAATTCCCAAACCACCCCATTTTTCATCAGCATACACAAGATGGATTCATTTATCGTTATCCTATGATCCAATATCGTTGGGATAAAACAGACGGTCTAATTTTTGCCTTCGGATCAGGTGCAGAATCTCTGATAAACATACCTTTTCTCAACACATCTCTCAGATTGGGAAATAAATGTTTTTCTATTTCAGATGTTCAATTGAACCTTTTAACACATACAATTTCCATTTCTTCTCGCTTAAACAGATACTTCTTTCGGTCTCCGTGGTTGCCGTTTAACCAAACGAACTATTCACGCTATCAAAGTCTCCCTCAAAAAGAACAACAAACCGAACGAGACCGTCTTGCTGTTGCAAACATCTTATCTGCGCTGAAAGGTCTGGACATTTTTCTTCAAGAACGCCTTTATGCGGGGTTCATATTTAAGAAGTCTCTGATATGTCATTATAAAGAAGCATCTCTTTTGGGTTTCCAAGGGACATTGCTAACGAATATTGATTTACCATCTGGATTTGCAATTGGAAAGGCTGTTAGTCACGGATATGGCTGGTTAGAACGTGTAGATGCCACTTTTTAAGGATATTATATGCAACTTGTACTCAACACCTACGGCGCATATTTAAGTCGGCGAGGGGAATTGTTTCAAGTCAAGGTAAAGGATCAATCAACTAAAATTTCCGCTCGCAAAGTGCGTTCTATTCTCATCTCAACAGGCGCAGCGTTTTCGTCGGATGCGGTGCAACTTGCCG
>JAGWBW010000079.1:24533-28146 GCA_021295695.1 Candidatus Latescibacterota bacterium | reverse complement strand
CACTTTGGCCTTTGTTTCATCACTGACCTTGTCGCCCATTTCCTCCATCTGTTTTTCAGTCTGATGCACCTGCTGCTCTGCCGCATTTTTGATTTCCACAGCCTCGCGTTTCTTCTTGTCTTCGGCTGCATTTGCCTGTGCGTCATTGACCATTTTATCAATTTCTGCGTCTGACAATCCCGACGAAGCTTCGATGCGAATATTCTGCTCTTTGCCAGTGCCTTTGTCTTTTGCAGAGACATTGAGAATGCCATTTGCATCAATATCAAATGTGACCTCAATTTGCGGCACACCGCGCGGCGCAGACGGAATGCCATCGAGATGGAACTTGCCAATGGTGCGGTTATCTAACGCCATATCGCGCTCGCCCTGCAAGACGTGAATCTCTACCGAGGGCTGGCTGTCAGCAGCAGTTGAAAACACTTCGGCCTTTTTCGATGGAATCGTAGTATTGCGGTCAATAAGCCGCGTCATCACACCGCCGAGCGTTTCGATACCCAGCGAGAGCGGCGTCACGTCGAGCAGCAACACATCGGTCACATCGCCCGAGAGCACACCCGCCTGAATAGCCGCGCCAATAGCAACAACTTCATCGGGATTTACGCCCCTGTTAGGCTCTTTGCCAAAAACGTCCTGCACAATTTCCTGCACTTTGGGGATGCGCGTTGAACCGCCCACCAGTATCACCTCATCGATATCAGAAGCCGAAAGACCGGCATCCCGAATAGCCTGCTCACAAGGCCCTTTCGTGCGCTGGACGAGATCGTCAACGAGTTGCTCAAATCGCGCGCGCGACAGGTTGACATTGAGATGCTTGGGACCAGATGCATCTGCCGTGATAAACGGCAGATTGATGTCGGTAGATGCGGAAGTCGATAGTTCGCACTTGGCTTTTTCCGCCGCTTCTTTCAAGCGTTGCAAGGCCATAGGATCCTGGCGCAAATCCACGCTATTTTCTTTTAAAAATTCCTCAGCCAGAAAGTCAATGACGCGCTGATCAAAATCATCGCCGCCCAAATGGGTATCGCCATTGGTCGATTTGACTTCAAAGACGCCATCGCCCAATTCGAGAATAGAAATGTCAAACGTACCACCGCCGAGGTCGTAAACAGCGATTTTCTCATCGCTCTTTTTGTCCATACCATAAGCCAGTGATGCAGCCGTGGGCTCGTTGACGATACGCAACACATCGAGACCAGCAATTTTCCCAGCATCTTTGGTAGCCTGCCGCTGTGCATCGTTAAAATATGCGGGAACCGTGACCACAGCCTGAGTAACGGTTTCGCCGAGATAATCTTCAGCGGTTTGCTTCATCTTTTGAAGCACCATCGCCGAAATCTCAGGCGGAGTATATGTCTTGTCGTCGAGCTGTACAGATGCCAGCCCATTGGCGTCACTCACGATAGTATAGGGCACTTCAGAAATTTCAGTGCTCACCTCTTCGCGGCGGCGCCCCATAAACCGCTTGATAGAATAAATGGTTTTGCCCGGATTGGTCACAGCCTGCCGTTTGGCAACCTGACCAACAAGGCGCTCCCCATCTTGTGCGAATGCAACTACAGAGGGCGTCGTGCGCCCGCCTTCTGAATTTGGAACAACAACCGGGTCGCCGCCTTCCATCACAGCGACACACGAGTTGGTCGTTCCCAGATCAATGCCTATTACGCTGCTCATGTAGATTCTCCTTGTTTGGTTCCCATGTCAAAGCATGGGACATGATAGAATATAATTTCCATTTTCATGCTGCTTTGGTATCCGAGCTTTTTGACTCAGAGGGCTTTTTGGTCTCTGATTTCTTCCCATCAGATTTTTTGTCGCTGGCTGCTTCCTTGTCCTTCTTAGCCGCTTCTTTGTATCCATCACTTCGGTAATCGGTAATATAAAAACCCGATCCCTTAAATATTAGACCTGCACCGCCACTAATGAGACGCTCGACCTTTTGCTCACCGCATTCGGGACACAGGCAAATGGGTTCGGCAGTGATGGAGTGAAACGCTTCAAATTCGTGATCGCATGCAGTACACGCATATTCATAAGTCGGCATAAAAAACCTCTGCTTAGGATTGGTGTGATGCTGCTAAGTCGGCTCGGTCAGTTCCTGTATCAGACCTCCTCAGTCCGATTTGAAAAAATGGTTAGCAGCAATTCGGAATCGTCAATCAATTGGTAGATAGGCTTCTTACCAGAGAGTTTTTCGCTCTCGCTTACAATGATGGGAACGCCCTCGCCCCGCTTTTCCATGTAAAAACCTCGTCCCACATCACCGACTCTTTCCGCCACGGGCGTTTCTGAAAGCAGACTTGTGATCAGTTCATTTCGGGTCGCCTGACGAAGAGCGATGCTATCAATAGTCACAGTATTGGGAAGATTACCCGGCGAATAGATTTCTAATCGGTCATCAAAAATCAAGAACCGAATTTTTGAGGCAGAAATGGAATAATCGCGGTGCGCCACAGCATTGACCAGTGCTTCAAAAACCGCTCTCTCGCTGAATTGCTTCTGTTCGATTCTATGCGGCCTCTTTACGGCAGAGATTGTCTGATTTTTCCTGAGAAAGGCCATTGCTTGTTCAATCTGTTGATTCAGCGGGCCGCAAATTCTTTGTGCGTCTATCTGGTAATTGGAATCCTGATTTTTCCCACGATATCGCACAGCTTCAATATAAGCATTGGGCAAAAAGTTCTCTGGATTCTCGCAACAGAATAGAATGCCAGCGACCGAAGCCATTACTGCGCCGTTTTCTCCCTTCGACAAAAGACCTCGTTTAAGGAGCACGATATCTGTGGATTCATCAGACCGTGTTGTATAGTTTGCCCACAGCTTTTCGGATAAATCGTCCTTACTCGATTGCGGCACTGATTGTTCCTCAAATCGAATCAGTCGGACTTGGCTTCGCTGCTGGAACAGTCGAGCCAAGTAATCAGGCTGCATCTCTCGTTTTGAGCTTCCTTGCCGAAAGAAATATCCCCCGGGACTCCTGTGAACAAAAAGGCTACGCGAAATTTCTACTGTAAGCACCGGCTGAAGTTCCCCTGTGCTATCGGGAAGTTGCATGCGAAAAGAACGAAAAGGAACCGGCGGAGTAATGCTCTCGTTGCAAATTTCATACACATATCGCTCGACGATTTCAAGGCCATCTATCGAAATGCCGATGATGTCCCGCGTCATATCATCTACGCCCAAAACAAGCACACCGTCATGCGTATTGGCGATGGCTGCCAATTCGTCGGCCAGAGCATCGCGACGTGGATCGGAAACCCGACCACCCCTGAATCGAACTGCCTTGAATTCAAGGGACGTATCTTCTCCAAGGCGTATCTTCTGCAACAGTTCTTCCGGGCTATTAAACATGTCGTCCTACCAAGGCGATGCGGCGATAACGATCATCAAAAGCCCTGCGCCCACCCTCCATGATGGTACAAATAATATCTCTAACCTGTTGCTCTTGCAGACAGCCTTCGCACTCTTTGTGCGTTTCTCCACTACGTGCTGCCAGTGCCAACACCTGCTCGGCATCGCCATTGACGACGATATTCGCATTGTGCGTGACCACTATGACCTGTCGATGGCGCTTGATCGCCCGTAACTGGGTTACGATCAAATCGTAGATGAG
>JAGWBW010000079.1:7389-24165 GCA_021295695.1 Candidatus Latescibacterota bacterium | reverse complement strand
TGTCTTTGGAGTATTTGGCGAAACTCACTTTCGACCATCTCTCGCGCTCCGTAAGGGGCGACCTGTATCCGGACGTACTGATTGTCGCTCAGGACGGCATTGAGAAATGATCGCCGAGATGCTGTCAGCTCTCGGCGAGTTTTTAGCAATTGCTGCAAACATGCATCGGCCTCATTGTTCAGATCATCAACCTGTTTTTTTCGTTCACCTAGTTCCTTTAACTGCTGCTCAATAATTTGCTGACGCTGCACAAGTTCGCCGTAGGCCGCAGGGTCGCTGATCCCTTCTCTCTCCAAGTTGCCTTGCAACTCCCGATAGGCTTGCATAGCAGCATCAACGCTCTGTCTCCAGGATGACTCCTCCTTGCTTTTTCGCCATTCAACGACAATGTCATCTGTTTGTGATGCAAAACCTTCAAGCAATTTTCGGATTTCATCCAGATGATCTCTCGTCTTAGCGGTATGCTTCTGCAATTCCTTGTCTGGATCTGAATCCCAATCGAAAGAGGATCCATCCGGAAGGTCTGGCACAATTTCAGCCGCGACTTTGCACAACTGCTCTCCTATTCCGATCCAGCTTTTTTCCCAGGCCTCAATCTCCCGATACTGACGGCTTCGTTTTTGAAAGGATTGAAGGATTTTCGCGTGTCCCGATTGTTCAAAGATATCCAGCCTTCGTCTTACGTCGGCCAATTCTCCCTTAAGACGAGACTCCTCGCCAAGACCGGCCTTGATTTCTCTAGCCTTAGCACGTAAAGAAAGAAAGCGACTTTCTTCTACCTTCCACTTTTCAGACCAGGCATGGTAACCAACCTCCGGGGCCTCATCGATAATTTTAAGTAACGCAAGCGGTGTTTTGGCGAGCTGGAATACCTGTTTCTGGCTATAGATTCGCACGGGAAACCGTTGCCGAATGTCGCCTTCTGCGCGTTGCCATTGTCCATTCACTTCTCGTTCAATAGGTTCAAGGCCGCCGAATGGATTCCACTGGATGCGAAATCGGTCGCCGTCTTTCCGACAAATCACTCGGATGCTTGCTTCGTTTGTAAGCAGTCCGCTGTCTTCTCTATCTTGATAGACGTCGCTATACTGTTCAAATTCCGATTGCAAAGTTTCTGGCAATTCATCTTCTCGTCGCAGGGCAATACGCAGGAACTCGACAACCGTCGATTTACCTGTGCCCCGGCCTCCGATGATAGCGTTGAACCAGGGGTTGAATTCAATAGTGAAGGACTGGGAGCGTCCCATGTAGCGCGCTTGAGAAACTTCAATGGCATCCAATGTCAATGGTGCGTACTCGTTCAAGTCGCCCTTATTTTGGTCGGAGCGTTCCACGGAAAGCTCACCGTCCAATAAAGCCAGCTGCAACCCTTCAATGCTGGGCGACCCCATCTTGACCCAGGTAAAGTGGCTACCCGGATATGACTGTCCCACATTACCAGAAGGATGGTGAGCATCCGATCCAAGGATTTCTGTCCAACTTAGACTTTTGTCAATGTAAAGTTGTGGTTTCGGATATTCTGGATCCCTTAGCTCCATGGCGAAAATATTTTTGCTTTTCAATACTTGCTGCAATGTCGTCCCCGGCAACTGAAAAAGCCCGTTGTCATCATCCACATGGGCGGGAATCGCAATGCCATTGGCTGAGACAATGGCCTCTACCACTTCGGTAAACGTCTTAGTTGTGACGGCGGCGCTTGAACCTCTCTTTGTAGAAGGAAATCCAACAGCACCGAGGAGAGAGTCAATGTCCGATGTGGTCTTATCGCATTCCAGAATCGCCAAGAGATGCACCCCCCCGTTGACCGAAATTTCCACACCAGGAAACACGTAAAGTGGTCTGAAACCCTCCGGTTTCTCTGACTCGAGTTCGCCGAGTGCTGTTTTGATAGGATCAATCCATTCGCCAGTGTTATGGTCTGTGATCGCAATACAATCTATGTCAGCTCGCATGTAGTTGAGCAGCCATTCTTTGGGAGATAATTCCTGATAAGACTTCTGATTCTCACCCTTTCCATAATCCTTAGAGGCCGGGGTATGCGCGTGAATATCGAACTTCCACCATCGTGCACCATTCCATGGATATTCTGTCATAATTTATCTCCCATGTTGAGTCACTTTTGAGTCCCAACCCAAATACAGTATTTGATGGCGAAGTTCACAAAAGATATCAAATCAAAGTCACATCAATCATTTCTTCTATATTGTGCCTAATTTCGGATATACTGGGATTTCGATATGGTAATCCAGTTTTCCCAACAGAGAAACCAGGCAATCAACGGTAAAACCTTTCAATTGGCCGTTTCTCAGTTCGATCATTGTTGTTCCCATTTAGATAGGATTGAAGTGCCGGGTTAAACACGTATTCTATAGAGCAATATACATACCATAAAACCTGAAAATTTGTAATTTGATATAAAATAAATATTTATTTTCAATTCGAGATTTATTCAATTTTGAAAACCTTGCCATATTGTCTGAGTTATTGCCATATTGTCAATACAAGACACAACAAAAAAGGGCGCATTGTCATCATGCGCCCCTTTGTATTTTAGGCTCTGGTATCGGGTTACGCGGCATTTTGAACCGCGGCAACAACAGCCTCGGCGGCTTCCCGAAGCTTGCGGGCAACAGTAAATTCCAGACCCGAATTTTCGAGAATCTGCGCGCCTTCCTCGGCATTGGTCCCCTGCAGCCGCACCACCAGCGGCACATTGATTTCAATATCTTCAAGCGCGGCAACAACGCCTTCTGCCACGCGATCGCAACGCACAATACCGCCAAAAATATTGATCAGCACAGCTTTGACCGATTCGTCGGACGTGAGAATACGCATCGCATTTTTGACGCGCTCGACATTGGTTCCCCCGCCAACATCGAGAAAATTTGCCGGTGACGACCCCGCGTATTTGACAATATCCATCGTAGCCATCGCCAGACCTGCGCCATTGACCATACAGCCGACTTCGCCGTCGAGTTTGATATAATTGAGATCGTATTTTGAAGCTTCGACCTCGAGCGGGTCTTCCTCGTCAACATCGCGCAATTCATGGATATCCAAATGGCGATACATCGCACTATCATCAAAGTTCATCTTGGCATCCAGAGCCAGAACCTCACCACTTTTGGACACCACAAGAGGATTGATTTCTGCGAGCGAACAATCGGTCTCTGTATATGCTTTGTAAAGGGCGGAAATAAATGAAACTCCCTGTTTGATTTGATCGCCTTCAAGCCCCAGGCCAAGCGCGAGACGCCGCGCCTGAAAAGGCTGGAGATCAACACCGGGATGAACAACCTCTTTGAGGATTTTTTCCGGAGTCGTCGCAGCAACCTCTTCAATGTCCATGCCACCCGCACGAGAAGCCATAACAACCAGACGCGACTGCGCGCGGTCCAGCACAATACCCAAATATAATTCGCGGTCAATATCCGTCGCATTTTCCACCCAAACGGATTTGACCTTTTGTCCCTCAGAACCCGTTTGCGGGGTAACGAGTTGCATGCCAATAATTTCAGATGCCGCTTCTCTGGCTTCGGCAGGATCGGCTGCGAGTTTAATACCGCCTCCCTTGCCGCGGCCACCTGCGTGGATCTGCGCTTTGACAACCACTGCACCGCCGAGGTCTTTGGCAATAGCTTCTGCCTCTTCGGGCGTACGAGCAACCGCGCCATTGGGCACGGGCACGCCAAAAGATCTGAGAACTTCTTTGGCTTGATATTCGTGAATTTTCATCTTAGTTCCTTAGTGTTTATGTTATCGAACGCCAACTCAAACAGCGTATTTTCCCAATACATCTCGATCAATCTCAATGCCCAATCCCGGTGCATCGGGCACGGGCAATTCGCCATCCACAGCCTGGATCGGATTTACAGCCAACTCCGTTCGCAATCCATTCTCCGTCATATCGTATTCAAACAGAGACGGAATGGGGTTCAACGCATCCGGCGCATCGGGAATAGTAGCCTGCCAGTGAACAGTCGCCGCCAACCGAATATGACTACCCCACATATGCGGCAAAACCCGCACATAATTTGCACTCGCCATCACCGCAATATTGCGACATTCGCTAAACCCTCCTGCAATGCTGATATCGGGCTGCACAATATCCAGTGCCCGTTGCTGAATCAACTCGCGGAATGCCCAACGCCCGGCCAGCCCTTCCGCGCCTGCAATGCGTATAGGCAACGCGCCTTTTACCTGCAAATACCCGCGCACATCATCAGTTGGTATCGGCTCTTCATACCAGAACAAATCATTGTGTGCGATCTTGTGCCCCACATCGATGGCAGTACCCACATCATACCCGCAATTGGCATCCACGGCAAACAACACATCATCGCCTATTGCCTGCCGAACTGCTGTTACATTTTTCACATCGTAAGCCTCGCCAAATCCAATTTTCATCTTCATCGCTGAAAAGCCCATATCGACATAGCCCTTTGCCTCATCGACAAGTGCCTGTGTCACATCCGGACGATCTATGCAAAATAACCCGGTAGCATACGCGGAAATCTTATCTCGCACCTTCCCACCCAACAATTGATACACCGGCATATCGAGAGCCTTCCCCATCAAATCCCACAGCGCAATATCTATCCCACTAATCGCCTGTGGACTTATCCCATCATCGGACAACGCCTGATAGATCGCGCCACAATCAAACGGACTGCGCCCTATAATATGCGCGTCAATCGCAGATCGATGGACTTCGCCCGTCCCCTCACCCCACCCAATCAAGCCATTATCTGTAGCAATTTCAACGACTTGCGCCTGTCGGCTCGTGGACCATCCCCTCGAAATCGCAAACTTCTCTCGCAAGGGGTATCGCAAATGATATGTTTTTACCTTGGTAATCTTCATCTGACCACTCCTACTTCACAAACAAATCATCCAGTGTTACGGGCGTAACCTCGCCGAGGGTCCTCAGACTATTGAGATCAAACTTGGTTGTATCGCCCATAATAGAAATGAGTTTGGGACGTTTAGTAATATGCTGCTTGTGGAAATCGAGCATAATCGGCATCTCTGCCTGAAGAATGTGATCAAACCGCTCTTTTCGCGGATCGGGCGTCTGGTTGCGACGTTCCCAAATACGCAACACGCCTGGTAACTCGCGATATTTGATCTTAGCGACGCGATAGCGATTGACCACAGAATTTTTGGCCTCGGCAAAACGCTCGGGCGATTCGGGCAAATCGTCAATCAACTCGGCCAGTGCAGTAACAGCTTCGGAGGTTTTATCGGCCTGGCAGCCAATATATCCCCACATAACATTCTGATCATTGCTGCGCCTGCCGAGATCATACCGCGCAAACGTAGAATAAGCCAGTGCTCGGGCTTCGCGCAATTCCTGAAACACAATGCCCGACATACCCCCTGCAAAATAATCGTTGTAGAGATCGATAGCCGGACGGAGTGCCGTATCGAACGCAACGCCTCCAAACTCGACAAAGACCTGAGACTGTGCTGTCTCTTTGTGAAAGAATCGGATTTCGGTTTTGGCCGGCGTGTGAACCACGAGGTGCTCATAACCGGGGGGCGTCTTCAGTTCGCCACTATCAGAGAGATGTTTTTGCAGTGTCGCAAGAACCTCGTCTAGCGGTTTAGAGCCTCCGTAAATCAGGACATGTTCATAGGTCGGCAGACTGGATATCAAACCGTGTAATTCTACAACCGTGAGCTTTTGCAATGCCTCAGAAGAAATGCGGCGTTTGTACGACGAATTGTCGCCATAGCGACTGTAAAAACGCAGGGCATTGCGCAAAGATCGGGGATCCTTTTTTTGATCTTCGCGTTGCGCGAGAGTGATCTTGACGAGTTCATCGAGCGTGGCCTGATCCGCAGTCGGAGTCTGGACGTATTTCATCATCAGCGAAAGAGATGCCTCAAAATTTTCATCTAAACCTGAAATACTGATATTGGTCTCATTATCTGACACGCCAATATTGAAATCCGTACCCAGTTTGTACCATTCTTTCTTCAGCGCATCGGGAGACAAGTCGCCGGCGCCAGATTTGTCCATGAGCGATCTGGCCGTGCTGAGTCGATTATCCTGATACGTACCCATATCTACGCTCAGCGTAAAAGTGAAGAGGTCGTTGACCGGACACCATCCCGCACTTGAGCGATGGTGTAGTCTTTGTCGGTAACAAACACGGGAGAAAGCTCATCAGCAGACATAGCCAACACATCTTTTGCAAACATAGATTGACGGGTCGGGTCAATATCAATTTTGTCGATTTTGGGCTTATCGATTTTCGGCAACTCGTGTTGTTCGTCAATGCGATAGCCCGCAACATAGCCCTCGCCAAAATAATGATTGGCTACGCGCATAATATCTTCTCGCGTGATTTTTTCCATGCGGGCAATTTCAGCCACCTCGTGATCCCATTCGGAAAATCCCAAAAACGCACTGGTCATTTGTCTGGCCCGGCTGGGATTGGATTCCAAACCCCGTTTTTGATTCTTTTTAAAATCTGTGACAATCGCAGACAGCAGGCTTTCGTCAAATTCCCCGCGTTTGATCATAGCAATTTGATCCAGCAAAAGTTGCTCAACATCTGCGAGTGTTTGATCCTTCTTGGGAATACCCCACAGATATTGCGCGCCATAGTCATTGTGTAAGTAAGGATAACTACCAGCGCGTCTCACTGCCTGCTGTTGCACCAGATTGAGATTGATAAGTCCCGCTGTGCGATTATCCAGAATCATATCAATCAACTTCAGTGCCTCGGCGTCTTTGTGGCTGCGGTGATTTGTGCGAAAAGCCAGGAGTACGTATTCTTCACCCTGAAATTTGACCGTGACGCGCTCGGCACCTTTGATGGGCGGTTCTTTCCATGTTTTGAGCACAGGAATATCTTTGGCTTTCCAGGCTGAAAAATGTTCGTCAATCAGTTGAATTGTCGCGTCAATATCAATATCGCCAGAAATACTAATCGCCATATTATTGGGCACGTAATAAGTGTCGTAGAATTGATACATATTTTTGAGCGAGGGATTTTTCAGGTGCTCTACCTCGCCAATCGTAGTTTGCTGCCCATAGGGATGATTTTTGTACAGGTGTTTGTTCACAGCCTCGCTGATGAGCCAGCCTTTGTTGTCCAATGTGCGGTTCTTTTCTTCATATACCACCTCGAGCTCGGGTTGAAACAGCCGAAACACGGGATTTTGAAACCGTTCAGACTCAATTTTTGCCCAGTGTGTAAGATAATTGCTGGGCAACCCCACTTTGTACACGGTTTCTTCGTGCCATGTATGTGCATTCAAACCACTCTCGCCCATCGCTTTGTAGAGCTTGTCGAGTTCGTTGGGTATAGCGTATTGTGCGGCTTGTTGAGACGCTTTGTTGATCTCTGCGTAAATGGCCTTGCGTTTTTCGGGATCAGTTTCGCGGAAGTGATCTTCGTAGAGCGCGATAATGCGATCAATGTGATTTTTTTCTTTTTTATAATCCAACGTCCCAATATTTTGCGTGCCCTTAAAAAGCATGTGTTCCAAATAATGCGCCAGCCCCGTAGATTCAGCAGGGTCGTGTTTGCTTCCCGCACGCACGGCGATTTCGGCATAAAAACGCGGTTCTTCGTGGTTTTCCGTGAGATAAATGGTGAGGCCATTGTCGAGTTTGTAGATATGTACATCCATCGGGTCGTCGGGATTGGGCGCATTGATGCGCGTAAACCCGGCAAAGACGGGTGAAGCGACCAGCGTAAGGGTGAAAAATGTAAGGGCGAATAGTCTGCGCATAATGCACTCCTTTGAAAGTAGATCGTGTGGTGAATTCTACAGGTCTGTCTATTTTGGGATGCTGTGAACAGAACAGAAGTTTTAAATATACGATTTCCCCGCGCAATGTTCAATCATTTACGCAATCTTCCGAGCGAATTTGGTCAAGGCGTTGAACGACATCCTGAGGCTGGATCCGGGTCTTAAAAAAGAAGACATGCCCGGGCACATCCTCGAAATCCTCTTCCTCCACATTGAGATCGCGAGAGACAGCGACGACGAGATCTTTGCGGTTGGCACGGCGTAGTTTGTCGAGTTTGCGCCTCAGATAATCGGGATGCCAGAAACCGACGATCTCGAGCAGTGCCGTGCGCCCATCGGGATGGCGGAATGCAAAATCGGGAATGAAGACCGTGTTTTTGAGATTCACAATTTCTGTTTCGCGTTCGAGATCCCAGTCGGTTTTGGCTTTTTCAAAGCGCATAGCAAAGGTCTCTTCGAGGAGAGAATCGTACATGGTCTGATCTTTGTAGTGCGAAAGCAAATTGTGATTGTCGTCCAGGATAAAATCGCCTTCGCGACCGTCTTTGAGCTTGACCCTGGCTTCCATTTTCCAGCGGGTACACAAGAGCAACGCAGGCAGAAAAACAGCCATCTGAATGCCGTATTTTTGCGAAAGGCGAAACAGGCTTACTGGACCGTCGAGGACAATTTCGTATCCCGCATCCCGATCACCGCGAATATCGTGTATCAAACGATAAAATTTGATAAACTTGAAGAGTTGTTTGTAGCGCACGGGCAAGTTGCGATGCACCGAAAGGCGCATGCGGGTGCAGCGATAGAACATAGCCTGCGCGAGTGCGACATTGTAGCGGTTGAGCAACCACGCGGGATCGGGTGCGTCAAAGCTATCGAGATAGTGATTGATGGGAAGGTCTGCGTAGAGGCTATGCGCGATATTTTCCGACGAGGTCTGATATTTGAGCGCGACCTGATCGAGAATGTGTTCGCGTGTGACGGGATAGAGGAGATCGGGTTCCCGGACAACGGGGTGATTCTCTCGGCTGAGGCCAAAAACCTGTGTGCGAATTTCTTCGGGTTCGACAATACTGTCAATGCGAAACTCACAGCGGTCGTCTTCGAGCAATTTCGTCAGGCCGCGTTGGACGCGATAATCTGTTGCCTCGGCCGCACGCAGGTCCAGAGCACTGTGTAATTCACCGCGCGACTTGCCCTGGTGACCGGTAAAAATATCGATAATTTCCTCTGCCAGCGCGATGATATTGGGTGCAGTCGTATCCACATAGCGAGGCTCGATATAAGGCCCGCGACGGCGCACGAGCAAAAGGTCGGAAGTGAGCATAAATCGGTAAGACGTGAGTGGGGTTGGGAGGACGGCTCACCTTTTCAGGTTGAGCACAACAGAGGTCGAACCCCAGTTGTGATCGGTGAGATGATATGCGATAACATCGGGCCGGCGTTTTAAGATGGTGTGGACGATTTCGCGCAGAACACCCGTGCCCTTGCCGTGAATAATACGCACATCGGAAATACCGCGCAGTTTGCATTCATCGAGATAATCGGGCACGAGAGCCTTGACATCATCCGGATGAAAGTGGTGCAGATCGAGTTCGCCATCAATCGGAAGTTCGATTGGTTCGGGCATATACCCTCTCTTATCCCAGATTGTAGGCGTGTGCGTCGTCCAGATCGAGAAGGTCAAACCATGTGGTGACATCGGTGCGACCAGGTGCCACGCGCTCGAGCGTTGAGTTAAAAATCTCCATCTGCTGTTCACCTTCGGGACCTTTTTGAGAGAGAGCCGCGTTCAGACCCGAGATTTCATCCTGAGTGCGATCCGTGTGTTCGAGCACCCATTCGCCGAGTTCGATATCGTTGGCATTGTGATAGGCCGCGTCCTGGAAATCGTCGGCGGATATATTGAGAAAATCGAGAATGACCTTATCAATGGGGCAATCGTAGATATAATCGTTGAGCTTGCCCGCCTTTGCCGCGCGTGCCTTATCGCCCATGCGAGATCCGCCGTAAATGCCAGCAACATCGCTGTTATACGGCGAACGCGGTGGGCGTTCGGTCAGATCGGTATCCCGGAAACACCCCCAGTCGTCGAGTTCCATAGATTGGAGCATGGTTTTCACTTTGTCGGGATCGGCATTGAACTTTTCAAGGCGATCTTTTAAGCGCTGGCGGCTCGCATCATCAAAGGGTTCCCATGTGAGAAGCTCGTTGTTGTACGCCTGGATTTCCTCTTCGGTTTTAGGGTACGTTTCGCGTAGCCAATCGCACAATTCATCGTCATTCATCCGCTGTGCTACATCGGCAAAATCATCGTCCGAGACGCCGAGGAAATCGAGCACTATCTTGTCCAATCCCGAGTTCTCGCCATAGAGATGTTCGCCAATCGTATTTGCCCGGTGCGCCCGCGCTTTATCGGTCAAGCGAGCAAGTGAAACAATGCCGAGCATAGAAGTATTGGTCGGTCGGCGAGGCGGTTGTTTCGTTAGATCCATGATGTTCCTTTCTATTTCGAGTTGTTTTGAGTTACAATTTCTGTTTTGTCCATCATTCCAATGGGGATATTTTTCCGGGATTCTCTAATTCTTGTACTCTTTCCCAAGCTACTCGCAATTCCGCTTGATGCAAAGACGCCCAGCGAAGCACAAGTCGTTGCTCTCTTGTCGGCAAGAATCCTTTTAGGACTTCAAGAGTTTCAATTCCAATAACTGCCTGATTATCACCATACAGTGCGTGAAAATGCGCTGGCGGATGTTCTCTAAAATGAATTTAGATGATAATTCCGTAAAAGCGACAAAGTTCAGGCATTCTCAATCGCAACTTGTGCGCCCGGCATCACTTCTGCAACAGACTTGCCCGTGAGTTCCATATAAAGCGCATCCGGACAAATATCCAAATCATCGCCCCAGACTATTGCGCCACCTTCTGCTACGCACACAGTCTCAAAAAATGTGCGGTCATTCCAGGCTGCAAACACACCGCGCCCAGCCATATCTGATAAGTCTATCTCACCCTCGATTCCGTCCGAATAGCGAACCCAGATGCAGTAACCATCACGCGGTTCCACTGCTATTGGTCGTATCATTGCAGTTCTCCTTTTGCTACAGTCTCAATTATCTTCACAAACAAAAAGTGTAGCAACAACGCCATTTTGTCAACCGCATTTCAAAATATATCTCGTTACGTGCTAATCGCAAGTCAACCAACACCCCTTGTCAGAATCAGGATGGGCAGGATTTGAGGATATACAGGATACCCACCCGCCTAAACCACCCATCCAAAACCCATCCCACGCACACCTTCAACGACAACACGGTCAGCTACATTGCGTTGTTATGCATCTTTTCTAGTCCGATCCTGATCCAGAAACTTCTCATATTCATATTTTCTCTTTTCCATCACTAATTTGTTATCGTCAAGAACCAATCCCAATTTGTCCAGAAGCTTTGGAAAGAGCGATTCCAATATAAAGGTAGCAACTTCTAACGATTCCTGAGCTTCATCAGAGGTTACTATTACGGCTTCATGCATCACGGCATTACGCTTTTTCTTTATTAAGTCGGCTTCCTTCCAAAGCGTTTTTTTAGCATTGCTTCTGGTGAATGTTTCTAAATCTACACCAATATGTTCATTAAGTATGTGAAAAAGCAACTTTTTGAATTTTTCTATTGAGACATGGCTCATCACTATCTTCGTGATAAGATCAGCAGTAGATTTACTATGTACAAGGCCGTACACTACTGGATGCAAGATTAAATTTTTTAAGCCCACTTCGATTGCAATTGCCGCAAATATAAAAGCCGCTCTTGGATGATTTGCCAAAAGCGACTTGCCTTCGGCTAAAGCCTGACTCAGAGGTTGAATGATATTTGGGTTGGCGAGGTAAAACGATTGAAGTCTTTGGCTCGTGAATTCTTCTATCGCTACCTCTTTATATTCAGCATAAAGTTCATCAAGCCACTGTTCTTCCATCGCTTCGGTCAAAGACATAGACATCAGTACACCTCAAGATTTTCAAAATGCATAACGGCCAAGTTCAGCGGCTGGCGCGTCTGGTTGAACCGTTAGATATCAAAACGCCCAAACCCCTCCTGCCATTCTGACGCGTTGTTCTGCACGTTTGAAGTCAGTAGGGTCAAAAGAAGTGATCCTATCAATCGTAACAGCTAAAATATCCTGAGTATCGCGGATGCGGACGTGTTTGATGATTAGGTTCGCTTTGGGATTACTCAGTGGCCATCGTTTTTTTAAAATGGGCAATCTTAAATGCGCTTGGAACTGATCGACCATCATCGCACCTACCTCACGAATTCCTCTACGTAGTTGAGGGTTCTCGGTTGAGTGGTCTTCATCGTTGTATGTCTGGATGATGAATAAGAGCGCATTTTTTGAGCTGGTGCTAGGATAGAAGCTAATGAGATTAAATGAGTTTAAGGCATCCGACACTTCGTGCCGATGCAATATGATCTGGAAATACAGATCGAGAAATTCCTCATTGGTAATGTTTGCAATAGTAGCTGGACTGAACTGGGCATAGACAGATGTTGTTGTACAACAAATGGCTAGTACGAGAGCTAATAGACCCGTTTTCATATGATACCTCCGCGTGAAGTGATAGTTTGACAAGTGCGCTGACGCATTGTCTGAGCCATCAAAATGACCGCACTCTGACTCATTTCCGGTGCGTCGACTCCCGGCATCCAGTTCACGGCAGCTATTGCCGAGAATAGCGCACTGTTCAATTATTTCGAGTGTGGATTCTTTCTATCTCCCCTGATATACCATGTCTTGCCTGTCTTGCGGTCCACTTCGTAAGCTATGATTCCATCTCCTACCACTATGTCGTATCGGTTGTGCGATGACCAAATGTAGGCGGCAACGACAATAGCTGCTGCGACGATGATGGCTGCTGCGACGCGGCTGTACATATTAGCGTTTTTTTCCATTTGTCCCTCCGATTTTATTTTCAACTGTTTGCTATTTGTGACCTCATGAATCCATCACCTCTCCAGCGGGATATTCTTCCACCTCGTTTGTTCCTCTGCTACGAAGCCTGATGACATGGGGTATATCGAGCGTTTCGTTTTCTGGCGGCACGTCACCTTTCTCTTTGGCGATTTGCGCCACGCTTTTAGTTCCTTTCAACTTTTCGGCACCGGCGACAACTTCCGCATCGCCGCCGTAATTGTCGAACCAGGGAAGGCCCGCTTCGGTGTATTGCCTCGTAGTCGGTGGCTCGGTCGGCGGTCGCTCACCGGTAATCGCCATCCATTGGGCGGAATTTACGAGGGTGACAAAGCACCGGCTAACGTGCTGCTGATCCCAGGCATCCAGACCATAGGGATCGTCATAGATATCTTGCTTCATCCGACCCCCAGGCGCGAGCCCCATGCTTGTTGTTCTGAGGGCAAATAAAATCGTACGGCGTGCTTTTGATTGACGTGCGGTCATCTCCTCGTACCGCTCCCGCTTCATGGGATAGGCTACGATCTGAAGTCCGCCATGCTGTGCGGCACCTGTAAGTTGTTCCTCCACTGTGTAGCCCTCTCCCAGAGGCATGGCTACAAACTGGCGAATCACCCCTTTTTCGACACAGTATCCGTCGAGCCATGGCTGTTTGGGCAACACAACATAATCCTGCGGATCGCTATTCAATTGATTGACCCAGGTCTTACCCGTGATCGCACATATCTTACCAGTCGCTATTTTCACAGCGAACGGATAGCTCTGCTCCGACCAATAATTGTACCTGGACTTGAAGTTGATCCACATAGCTTCGGCTTGATGCATGGGTGCAATCACGCCGCCACGGCGAAGCCATTCATCGGGCAATCGCGGCGCATAGTCCTCCAAATGCCGCAACGGAAAGCAGCCTAAACCCGGTGGCAGTGGGTAGTCTTTATCATCGTCGGGAATTCGCAATGTGCGCTGGAACTCGATAGAACAATTTGCATTGTCATGAACTTCGGGAAAACTAAAACTCAGTCTGTTGTCTTCAAGAGTGATCATTATCGTTCTCTCCTATCTCCTTGCCTGTTTCCATTTACCAGTCTCCATCTCGCACCTCGCGCACCACTCGGAGGATGGCGTGATCTGGTGCCTCCTTCAGTTGCCGGATCAACTCCGCGAACAGCTTAGGTCGCTTGCGGATGATTTCTTGCAGATCGCCAGAGACCTTCCCTGCCATTGCCAAAAATACATCTGGATCCTGGTCCAGTTCCTTTGCTATCCGGACAGTCGTTGCCTCCGAGGGCGGAGGCACTTCTCCCCGCTCAATCTTGCTCAGATAGGCCGGTTCGATACCGATTCGTTGCGCTACCTGACGTAACGAAAAACGCCGATCCTCTCGGCGAAGATTCTCACGAATCCCTCTGATAGTATCGCCAAAGAGTGTGGAATGTGTCATGTGTCATATATATAACACATTTTGGTTTATGTCAACAATATTCTTTAGCGAATTGGTTTGGAGATTTCATATCAATGCTTGAACCACTATCGGCCTTTTCTTCGTGGATATAGCGGGGGCTAACCAGCGTCGCCAATTACTCATAAAAAATACCGCCCTCTCGATATTGAGAGAGCGGCACAGTTGCATTAAAACGCCCTTAGTGTGATAGAAATTTATAGAAATTTAAAAGCACCTTATATTGGCAAAATCCGGACCCGAGTTCTGGTCTCGTCCACAACAACCAGGGACCCAGAAACCAGATCAGCATCGTGCTGTCTGAGAGCAGCGATTATGATATTCTCCAGATGATCCGGCAATATATCTTTGGCGCGAACCTGAAGCACACTTGGACCGGTCGCATGGGACAGAGCCAGCATGGTGCCAAAATCCAGATCGTGGGTAAACACGACATATTCATGCCTCACCGCCCAATCCATAATTACCCGGTCACTTTCCCGCGGGTCACCTACTGTGGACCAATGGACTGCCGACCATCCGTGGATCTTCAGCACAGGCACCCAATCGGGCGACAGATTCATGTCCACCAAAAGCTTCACACTCATAGGGTGACCAGTGCAACTTCCCGTTCTTCGACCCGCCACGCGGCATAAGCCAGAGCTTGGTCGATATCTTCTCTTTCCAGATAAGGATAGGCTTTCAGAATTTCCTCATGTGACCGACCAGCTGCCAAAAGTCCCACAACAGCTCCAACCGTCACTCGTAGCCCTCGAATACATGCCTTGCCGCCCATAACTGCGGGATCGAAAGTAATCCGTGTCAATTTTTCCACGCGCTATCTCCCATCATATCCGTATTATCGGGTATAAAAACGATTCTCCACAAACAAAAAGTGTAGCAACAACGCCATTTTGTCAACCGCATTTCAAAACATCGCTCGTTGCTTGCCAGAGGTTGAGATGTAGCTCACCGTGGGTTATGCAAATGCAGCGACCACTACGGTACGTTTAGTCGCTATTCCTTCTCAGAATCGGGCCATCTTTTTTAGGATAGCTTAATGGCAATGAGATGCGACTTCTGCAGGGGCAAGATACAGGTCAGATAATCGGGATCCTCGTCCAGACGGCGCTTAAAAGCCGCCCAATCCGGATCCATGTACCATTGTTCGACCGCAGACCAGCCATCGACAAAGATGAAAGCTCCTGACACCAGACGGCTTTCCAACATATCGAACATAGGCGCGAAAGCGTGCAGGCCAAAGTCAACAAAAACGAAATCCACGCGATCGGGAAGCGCCGCGATAAAAACATCACCGGTACTGGTATGGCATTCCACCAGATGATCCAGACCCGCGGCTCGCAAATTTCCCTGAGCCGCAGCGGTTTTCTCAGGCATCTGATCCAGGGTAAAAACGCGGCCACCCGTATGCTGCGCCGCAGCGGCCAGATGCAAAGTGGAATAGCCGTACGAAGTGCCAAATTCGACCAGTGTCCTCGCCCGTTGATGAACCGCGGTGAGACACAGATAATGAGCCACCTCTGGGCTGGCGGCCTTGAGGCGCAGCGGGTCGGTAGAGCTGGCGCGGCGTTCCTCCTGGTCACGGCTGTGAAGGTGGGCGACAAGTACTCGTTGAGCCGGGGTAAAGAGATCTTCGATATGCACAGAAGCTCCTTTTAAAATATCTCTCGTTGCTTCCCATCGTACGCATCGTGTTGTCTGCGGCGGCGGGAAATGCGGTCTTCAACCGTATTGCGGGAGATCACTTCGTAGAGAATGGCGTGTTTGCCTTCGCGGCGGCGCAAAATGCGCCCCAATCGCTGGACATGTTCGCGGATAGTACTCGTCCCCGAAAGCACAACCGCGACATTGGCCTCGGGTACATTGACCCCTTCGTTGAGCACGCGAGAAGTGACAAGCGCGAGAATGTCCCCCTCATTAAAAGCTCTGAGGATTTCCCTGCGCTCCTTTGTGCGGGTCTGGTGCGTAATGGCGGGAATGAGAAATTGCTCTGAAATATTATAAACAGTTTCGTTGTCATTAGTGAAAATAAGCATGCGGTCGCGTGGATGTTTTTTCAGCAAGTCTTCCAGCACGCGCAACTTAGCGGTTGTACCCAGAGCGACTTTTCGATAGCGGCGATAGGCGAGCATTGCCCTTCGACCATCGCTGGAGCGAGCCGAGAGACGCACGAAATTTTGCCATCCAGAAGCACTGCCCAACCGCAGATTCTTGGACTCCAGAAAAGCACTGAATTGCGAACGCGCGGTTTCGTATTCGGCGCGCTCTTCGGCCACCATATCGACTTCAATGCGCTGCGTATTGTACTCAGAGAGATAATCGCCCGACAAATCGCGGATGCCCTTTTCATAAACAGTTGGCCCCACGAGATCGCGCAGCATAAGATGGCGACCATCGGGACGTTCGAGCGTGGCTGTAAGCCCCAGACGATAAGGAGCAATAGAAAGTTCCGCACCGTGAGAATAGGATTCGCCGGGCAAGTGATGGACCTCGTCAAAAACGAGAAAACCAAAGCGATTGCCATAGCGGTCCATGTGCATATACGCACTGTCGTAAGTCGTTACAGTAAGATCTTCAAGCTCGTGATA
>JAGWBW010000079.1:0-7312 GCA_021295695.1 Candidatus Latescibacterota bacterium | reverse complement strand
GCAATACCCATCAGCGCCAGAAGCGACTTGCCCGACCCCGTGGGCAGAACAACCACGCCGCGATATTGATTTGATTGCCAGGCATCAAAGGCCTCAGCCTGATGCGGATGTGGGGTGTGTTCGCGGTTAAAATTGAATTTGAGGCGATTGTAGCGCGGGACGACATTTTTTGTTTTGACATCCTGAGCCTGTAATGCCTCGACAACATCGCGATACCGATGCGCCTGAGCGCGCCAGCGTCCGACACGACTATCCCATATAAATGGAGAGGGCGGCTCATAGTTCGCTGGCGGATCCAGAAGGACGAGCGTGCCATCGTCGAACGCGAGACGCATGTCGAGAGATGGAGATGGCAATATGAGTACCTCGAAGGATGGAGTAAATTACTCACATAAAGACACGGAGACGCAAAGAGATGGGACTGGCAGGAGGTGAGAACCAATCCCTAGTTCCTCATCTTTAACTACGGTCTGCCAACCGAATGGCGTGATCGGCGGCGGTGAGATAGGAAAACGATTGGTCCAGAAAGGCTTTGAGCAGAGTGTCTGCATTCAGATCTGATGTATCAATCTGAAATTTTTGTTTAAAAAATGATTTGCGAAATTCTTCTTGAAATGCCGCCTGAACTTCTTCGATATCCGATTCGGGCACAATCGGAAAATCATGTGGATCGTCTTTCATGCGCTGTTTGATAACCTCGGGACTGGCTGTGAGATGCACCAGAATAATATTTTTGGGCATGTCTTTTTCCCAGGCTTGGGGATTTTCGACCGGACGCGCCAGATCGGGATAGTAATAGCGTTGGCCGTACACCATTTCCTCAATGTGGAAACCCGTGAGCAAAACGTGCTGGTAATTGTGTACCAGACGTACGTGATAAGCGATCTGAAACCGCTGAAAACGCTCTTTGATAGGCGATGGCAATTCGGCCATGGCCTTTTGATCTGCGGGATTTGTAAGGGTTTGCTGGTCGGGAACGGAAAAGTGATCGTCCATGTGATGGCGAATACCGCGCTCCATGCCCCATTTTTGAATGGCTTGAACCAGCGTAGTTTTACCCGTGTATTCTGTACCGATTGCAATGACGCGCATGTGAAGCTCCTTGTTGAAAAGTCGGTTTATATAGACTATATTTAGCCTATGGAAACGACGAGAAAAATACAGAAGGTTGTGACAAAATGTAAGGTCAACGCTCAAAAGAGCGACTTCGCCTTCTGGCAAACGCAGTCTTATCAAGCTCGCATAGATGCATTAGAAGAGATAAGACGAGAATACAACAGTTGGAAATATGGCACTGACCCAGGATTTCAAAGAGTTTATCGCGTTATTAAACGAAAATAACGGTTCATGTTAGTAATTTCACAACTCAAAGCAAAACAAAAAAGCGACGCAGATTTGTCTAATCTATCGTAAAAGGCACATCATGGGACGCACGAGCGATGCAAAAGAGCGGCTGATACAGGCTGCGATGGATTTGTTTTTTACGCGCAGTTATACCGACGTGGGCGTACAGGAATTGTGCAAAGCTGCTGGGGTAAAAAAAGGGAGCTTTTACCACTTTTTTGAGACCAAGCAAGACCTGGTACTGGCTTCATTAGATCGGTGGTGGGAGATTACACGGGAGACCGCCTGGGAACAGGCATTTTCATCAGAACGACCACCCCTGGAGCGGATCTCGCGGTTTTTTGAACTGGTTTACGAACAAAACTGCCAATTTTACGAGCGGCACAAACAGCTTTGCGGGTGTCCGTTTGGTAACCTCGCCGTAGAAATGAGCGCGCATGAGCCGCTGATCCGCCATAAAATTGACCGCATTTTTGAGGATGTAATTGGTCGGTTGCAAAAAACACTCGATGAAGCGGTAGAAGCCAGTGATCTGTCTCCCATGGATACGCGGGAAACAGCTCTGGCATTGTGGGCGTATTACGAAGGCATTTTGATACTGGCCAAAGCGCGGCAAGATCTGGATCTGTTAAAACGGCTGGGACAGCGCGCCGTGCGGTTTTTACAAGTATCGCGGCGACATGTAGCGTGAGGATATTATGACCCTTTCGAAACAATATCAAAAAGATGGTTTTTGCGCTATTGACGATCCGATTTTTCCACCCGATGTCGTCGATGCCGCAACTGAAGGCATGGATGCTATACGCGCAGGGAAGTACGATACCGGACACCCACCGGAAAACTCCCGATGGAACCCCGGCGACGACCCCAAAGCACTTTGCAAAATTGAAATGCCGCAGCTTGCAAGCCATGCCATCATGGACCTGGTATCGCATCCCGCCCTCGGCAAACTCGCCGCCGAAGTCACAGGAGCAAAAATGGTGCAAGTCTGGTGGGTGCAACTGCTCTACAAACCCGTGGGTGAACCCACCGAACAACGCGTCACCAACATCGGCTGGCACCAGGATCGCTACTACTGGCGAATATGGGAAGACGGCAGCGAACTTTTCACAGCGTGGGTCGCCCTCAGCGACATCACACCCGATGCAGGACCCATGCGCTTTGTCCCCGGCTCACACCGCTGTGGCTTTCAACAACAAGACCTCGACACATTGCGCCGCGGCATATCAATACCCGAACAAGCCACCTGGCGCGAAGTCCCCATGCTCTTGCCACCCGGCGCATTGAGCCTGCACGACTGCTTCACGCTCCACGGCAGCGGACCCAACCGATCCAGTGGACCTCGTCGCAGCTTTGCCATTCACATGCGCACCGAAAACTCGCGCCCCGTCAATGATGTGCGACAGGGCCTCTCCCGACACATTGACGACCTGTCCAAATGCCCGGTTATTTACGAATCTTAAGGAGTATCCATGAGCGACCTTTATCTTGGGCTTGACGCCAGTACACAGAGTTTGAGTGCCATTATCATAGACCTCGATACCCGCAAAGTCGTGTACGACATTTCTTTGAACTACGACGAAATACTACCGCACTATGGCACTAAAAATGGCGTCCTCGATCATCCCGACCCCCAAATTGTCCACTCGCCACCCCTCATGTGGGCCGAAGCCCTCGACGTGCTTTTTGACAAAATGAGAACCGAGGGCATAACCCTCGGCAATATCCGGGCCATCTCTGGCTCGGGGCAACAACACGGCTCTGTCTATCTCAAAACTGCGGATACCCTATCCAATCTCAATCCATCAAAAACCCTCGTAGAAAACCTCAGCGGTATATTCTCCCGCGACACATCTCCCATCTGGATGGATTCCTCTACCCGCGCCGAATGCGATGAAATCTGCGACGTCCTCGGCGGTCTTCAATCCACAGCCAGCGCCACGGGATCCACCACCTTTGAGCGCTTCACGGGACCACAGATTCGCAAATTCTACAAAACACAACCCGATGCTTATAACAACACCGCACACATCATGCTCGTCTCTTCCTTCATGGCCTCTCTGATCGCGGGCAAAGTTGCCCCCATTGATCACGGCGATGGCGCGGGCATGAATTTGATGGACATTCAGACCCGAATCTGGCACGCTGCCGCACGCGACGCCACAGCACCCGATCTATCCCATCGCCTGCCCTCGCTCGCAGAATCCCGCACAATTATCGGTAATGTGAACCCCTACTTTGTCGATAAATACGGCGTTAATCCCAATGCACAGGCGCTCGTCTGGTCGGGGGACAACCCCAACAGCGTCATCGGCCTCGGTCTTATCCGCGAGGGCCTCGTCGCCATCTCACTCGGTACCAGCGATACCTACTTTGGCACAATGAAAAATTGCCAGACCGACCCGCGCGGCGAAGGCCACGTCTTTGTCTCACCCACTGGCGACTATATGACCCTTATATGTTTCAAAAACGGCTCTCTCGCCCGCGAAGCCGTTCGCAAATCTCATGGTCTGGATTGGGACGGTTTTTCCCAGGCACTCCAATCCACTCCCCCGGGCAATGACGGAAAAATCATGCTCCCCTATTTTGAACCCGAAATCGTGCCCAACGTCCTCAAACCCTGTGTACACCGCTTCGACCTTGACGAACAGGACACCGCCGGCAATTGCCGCGCGGTTGTCGAGGCACAAATGATGTCCATGCGCATTCACTCAGAATGGATGGGCGTGCGTCCCTCAGCCATCTACGTCACAGGCGGCGCATCGGTCAATCCCGAAATTCTCCAGGTCATGGCCGATGTACAAAACTGTCCCATTTACCAATTTGAAGTCACCAATAGCGCGGCCCTCGGCGCAGCCCTCCGCGCAGCGCATGCGCACCTCAATACCTCTGGACAAAACACCACCTGGGAAAACATCAGCAAGGGCATCGCCGAACCCATATCCGGCTCTGTCGTCAACCCAACCAAAACCGCAGTGTACGACGAACTAATAAAAAAATTTGCCGAATGCGAACAAATCGCGCTCGGCAAATAATTCTCAATACGCCTCTGCCTTCAAGGTCCCCGCGTTCTTTTCATCGACAAAAGCGCGATAGGTATGTGGTCGTCGCTGCATCCAGTTAATCCCGCGAAAGCATCCACGACTCTTTGGCCTGAATCCATCCACGAGATTCACCTCAGCACTCACAAATGGTTCACTGCCATCATTCCAGGCCAGCACATGCCCGGTACGATCAATAATACAACTACCCTCCGCGCGATTTACCGCCACCACCATACACAACTGATTGTCCAGTGCCCGCGTCTGCATAATCCCGCGAAAGCGCTCGGGGTCCCACGTATGATCTTCCGGATGCCACGCGCGGTGATCGCCCATAATTGGCAACAACAAAAAATCCGCGCCATTTAACCCGATCATCCGCGACGACTCAGCCGCTGAAGAATCCATACAAATATTGCACCCAATCCGTCCGATCTCCGTATCGAATACGGGAAAATCATCACCTGGCAAAATACCCGAATCCATCTCGCCTCCCACGGCCAGATGCACCTTGCGATATCTGCCATCCACGCCGCCGTCGGGCGCAAACAACACGGCTGTATTGTGAACAGCATCGCCATCTCGTTCAATCACACCCAACAGCACATATACGCCATAGTCACGCGCAATATCCACAAACGGCTCCGCCTCGGGTCCCGGCACGGGCACTGCCAGTTCCAGTGGACTCCCTTTAATCCCGTATTGCAATGCGATCTCTGGCAACACAATCAAATCGGGTTTTTCTTTTTCACATATCTCTCGGCACAAGGGCAAATAAAGATCGACATTGTCCTGAATCGACTCAAACCGCCGGTCGCGATCTTCTCGCCGTCCCGTCGCAACACTAATTTTCACGGGTTTGTATGATTCTGCCACCTCTGTCGCGATCACCTGGGGCAATTGCCATTCGGATGATCCCACAACCGACCAGCGAAACGTATAGCGCACGGTCAAATGTTCGGCATCTTCCGGGGCAGTGAGACGCCGTGAAAATTGCACGGTGTCGCCGTTCCATTCGGGAAGGAGATAATCCCAGGACAAAACTTCGCCGCGCCGCCCACTGTCCCGATCAAGGTGGCCCCAATACACCTCACAGCGCAACACATCGCGCACCTGTTCCACATCTTGAAACTGCGTCTGGGCAACGATCTCATACATCTTGCCAGCCTCAACACCCGAATAAGCGATCTGCCATCCGCCAATACAGGTGCGCGTACCATTTGCGGCAATTGCCAGCGTATCCCCACTGCGTTCTGTCAACGGCGCAGCTATCGGATGCGGCGCCCAGGTTTCAATAGACTCAAGCTGTAAATCTGACATGGTCTGCCTCCTTTTTTAATTTATCGCAAATCTCAGATTATTGTTCAACCCAATGGCGGTACAAAGGCTTCACATCTTCCGGCAACCCGTCGTAAACCTCCTTTTGCAATGGCATAGATTCGTAATTCTTGCCACCTGTCTCCACCACCATCATCTCGTGCTCGGGTTTGCCAATATGCGACGGATTCAAATTCAACCACCATGGGGCATAGCGCACAATCAATGCCACACGCGGTTGATCGCTCTGATTTGATGCCACTGCATGCCACAGTCGGCTGTCGTAAATCAGCACACTGCCCGCTGTGCCCTTCACCTGCATCTCGGTGGGATACGGTGCATCCTGATCCACATCTTCCATCCCACCTGCGGCCGGGTTATCGAGCCATCGATGGCTGCCCGGCACGAGAAATGTCCCGCCGTTTTTCTCATTAAACGCAGTCAACATCCAGATTGACGACAAATGTAATAACGCATCGGGATACGGCGAGGGAACATGCGACGCATTGGTTGCATTATACGGCCAATCCGCGTGCCAGTATCCCCTTTCATTGCCCGGATAATTGATCACACAATCCGTACAGGAAACGCGCGCATAAGACCCAAACAGCGCATCCACCACATCCAGCATCTTGCGACTTGCCAGATAAGGTACAAAAATCTGCGTCTCATTAATCGCCTGCCGCAAACTCGCTACGCCTTCTGCACCAACGCGATGTCCCTTCGCCCGGGTTGCGGCCAGCGCCGCCTCTGACTCTGCGTGTTTTCGCGCCTGTGCTGCCACTATGGCTTGCCGCACGGCATCCACCTCACCTTCGGGAATCACGTTTTCAACCACGTAAAACCCATCGCGTTTGAGTTTTTCGAGGATATGAGAAATCGACATCGTTTGCACCCTCCCGTGATGATATTCTGCAATCCTGTTGCAAAAAATATACACATGTCGTATTGTTTCACAGAGCGCATACTTAATTTTAAGTATTAGATATACGCACAACTCCTTATTTTTCCAAATTTTATTTCTATCTGAAAAAGACCCACAAGACACGGGCACGGATTTTGCATAATTGTATCTAAAAACCACAAGAGTGTTGTCATCATGTACAAATATCTCATCCTGTTCTGCCTGTTTGCCACCCCTGCCCTGGGGCAAATTGGGCATGAAATAGAAAATATTGAAGTGCGCGGCAATGAAAAAACCCGTGCTGAAATCATTCGCCAGGTCTTACCCATAAAAGTGGGGGATAACCTCCGCGAAGGGGATATTGACCGCTGTCGCGTGGTCCTCGAGCGTCTGCGGCTTTTCCGAACGGCATATGTCAATGTTAAACCCGGTGCAGAAAAAGGCAAAGCCATTCTTGTAGTCTATGTACAGGAGAAGCGTTTTGGCGACCTGGGTTTGAGTTTTGAATATTCCGAACTCGATGGCTTTGGCGCATCCGCCAATGCACATTATGCCAACCTCCGTGGCGAGGGAAAATTAGTCGGCGTGGAATACGGTTTGGGAGAACGCTTCAAATACTGGGGATTTCACTACAGCGATCCGCTCTTTCTCAAAACCAATCAGGCATTTCACATTCAGGTAACGGGGTCTTCTGCAGACCGCGATA
>JAGWBW010000345.1:2011-3772 GCA_021295695.1 Candidatus Latescibacterota bacterium | reverse complement strand
GCGTGTGCGCGCATGGTTTCAACGTCAAAAATACGCATCGAATTTGCTCCTATCCTATTGAGTAACAAATGTCGCTGTTGCGGTTGCTGTCTGGCCTGTTGTTTCATCTACAATTGCGATTTCTACGATCTTTTCGCCTGGTTCAGAGCGCGACATATCCAATTCAATATATCCCGGTTCTTGAGTTTCTGTTCCCACCTGCTCGTATTCGATTGAAACAACGCCCTGCTCGCTTTTTTCCCCGAGCAATTTGCCCACGCCACCCAAAATTCGCGCGCCGATGGTCTTTTGATCGCGCGACCGTACCACATAAGATACGCGGTATTTGGTCTGGCCGAAGGCATTGCGTTTTAAGTTGTAAATTTCAAAATAGATAAATACGGGTTGTGTGGGCAAATAGGCTTTTGAGGCTATGGGAATCACTTCGATATCGCCCTTTTGGAACCGACTCTTGTCGGTCACATTAATGGTGGCGGCGAGTTCCACATCGCTGATTTTTAACTCGTCGTCTATATCGTATTCGGGTACGACGCGGTTGATGTGATACACCTGTGATTTTCTCGAACGACGATCCAAAACCTGTATGGAAATGCGATAATTGCCCGGCGTTAAAAACAAACGGTCCATCTCTGGCATATACGCGCCAGGTGATTGATTGGCTTCACCCTGCGCGCCAAGCACCATTTCCTGGCTCGTGCGATAGATGGGGTCGCCCGCCTGATTGTAAACCACAATGCCGCGGTCTAATTGTGCGATTTGCACGCCATCTTGCCCGGCTGCAAAATGCAACTGCGCGGTTGGAATGCCGTAATAAATTTCGAGCGTGGTTAGACCTTCTTGTCCCCGGAAAGCCGATGAGGCAAGATAAAAATCCAATGCGCCTGTCGCAAAGTCGGGGCGATATGTCATGGGCGTAAAAGCTGCAACTCCCTTCAAGACAATTTCTGGATGCATGCCCTGCCAGATCCGCGCAATCCGCCCTCTGCCGAGTGGTATATCGGCATAATCCCATGCCCCTTGATTTACGCGCTGTTCAAACACGACCTCTATACCATCGCCAACATCGGCATAGATCCAGTATTCCCATATCCCATCTACCGGATATACCGGCCATCCCAAAATGGTTCCACTGGTCACTTGCTGTCGTTCGCCGCGCGCGCCGGGACTTTGTTGTCCGCTGCGCTGCAATTGCCCGCGCATACCCACCATGCTCGATGCGACCGCATCGGCTCGCGCTCTGAGCAATCGATCTACTGCTGGTCCGGCTTTTTGAATGAGCCGCTCTTTTACGTCAACTAATTTTTTTGTTCGCTCCAGTTGAATATTGCCCGAATTGCTCACATGGTCGGGCGCACCATAGCGAATATAGGCTTCGCCGCGCGCATCCCAGGGAAATCGCTGTGTCCCAAAAAATTCACGTGCATACGCGATGCGGCGATAGTGTTCCAATAATCGTTCATTGGCTTCGGTGACAGGTGCCGGGTCTAAACGCGACCAGAATGTTCTAAAAACGCGCTTTTTTTCGGAAAGTGTCTCGGCATCGTTATATTCCTTGAGAATGGGACCCGATGCGACGAGGTTTAGATCACAATATATCTCCTGTTCTTTTTCCGACACTTGTTTGATATATGACTCAAATAGTCGCGCTGATTGTTCAAATGCCTTTGCCCTTTGAAATACCTGCGCCAATTCCAATACGGCTCGACGTTGAAAATCGCTGGCAACGGTCGCAACTTCGAGCAAGTGCTGAAGTGCCTCTCG
>JAGWBW010000345.1:0-1913 GCA_021295695.1 Candidatus Latescibacterota bacterium | reverse complement strand
CCTATGCGATAGTTTGCATTGGGGTGTTTGGGGTCGATTTTCAAGACATTGCGATAGGCTTTGAGGGTCTCACTACTGCCGTAATTTTCCAGGGTTTGCGCCAGGTTATATTGCGCTTCCGAATACTTTTTATCCGCCCGATTTGCATCTCGAAAATACGCAATTGCCCGACGCAGTTCGTTCTTCTTACGGCTATAGACCAGGCCCAATCCATTGTAAGCCGGTGCGTATTTCTTATTTTTAATGACTGCGGTTTTAAACGCTTTTTCCGCTTCGGGCAAATCGCCCTGTTTCAAATAGACATGGCCCAGGCCCACATGGGCGGGTGCGTATTTTTCGTTCTGGGCAATCGCCGATTGAAAAGATACGAGTGCCGCGTCCAGATTTTCTGCCTCAAAGTGTTTCATCCCTTCTTGATATGCTCTCTCTGCCGCGGCAATGGCCTCTGGCGAAGCACCTTTTGCCAACCCGTCTGTTGCAGTTAGCGCAATGCCCAAAATTCCCAGTATTATCCATTTCATAACAGTACGCCTTTTATCGCATTTTTTGATCGGCCGCAAATTTGCTCCATGATACACAAAAGGAAACGAAAGCACAAGAGGGCACTATTAGCCGTAAAAAACAAAAAAGCGGGGCTCTCAAAGAGCTCCCGCTTTTTTGTTGTGCCGGTTGTACGCTAAATCCTTCCCCTCTCCCCTGACGAAAGAATGCGCGCGACAACCGGCTCAAAATCAAGCTGCGATAGGTTGTGCATCGGCTTTGCGCCGGGCGTCTAACCTCGCTTTTATTTTTTGGATCAATTCGGATGCTTGACGCTTATCCAATCCACCTTCAATCTGGGTTTTTAGTCGCTCGCGTTCTCGCTCGGTTAATCGTGGACTGCGCCCCAGATTTTTAATTAGATCAATCTGACTTTGCGTAGCAGATGAACCGTTGTGATCTGCTTCAACATCGCCGTTGAGATGGTCTTGGGAATCTGTGGCTACCTGTAGCTCATCGACAGAACACATCCCCGTCGCAGTAGCCAAACGCATCGCCCGATTGGTGGCGCGTCGCGTCGCCATTTCGAGTGGATAATCTGAAAATCGCACAAATCCTTTGAGGTTTTTAGGCGTTGTGGTCCCGTAATCGACAAAGGGCTGCGCAAGCCCATCGACCCATACTTCACCGCGCATGACTACCAGCGGTTCCTCATCTTTTAATCCCATCATCCGCCGCAATAGAGCGTATTCTTCTTTGGTAGGCATTACAGCCTGTACAGCGAATTTGCCAGCCTTATAGGTTTGTAGCATTTTGTACTGCAAACCCGCAGATGTGATGTAGGGATCATTCTGAATGAACACCACAAACTCATCGATTTTCCCGATGGGAAAACCTTCGGATTCTGCAATCTGCTTCTTGATAGGGTCAACAGATTGAACTGCTGAAGTAGTCTGACTCGTCTTCAGATCTCGCTGGGACATTGCTATCTCTCCTTTGCTTTCGTGGAAATCGGCAACACAATGGTCGTTTATTGCCGACAGTAAACGTGAATATATGTGATTTAATTATTGCGAATGCCTAAAGACTCAATAACCTGAAACCAGGCCGATTCGTAAGCGGTCAAGGCGCTGTGCCACTCCGTGAGTTCCCCTTGCCCCTGGCTCAAATCTCGGGCCAGGGTGTCGATGGCTTGCTCGGCGGCTTCGACGCGCGCCATGGCTTCGGGGCGAATAGCGTCAAAAGGTACATGCGGCATCTCGGCCTGAATGCGATCGGCAACCTTGAGCAGATCCCGACTCAAATCGGACAATAGAATTTTCTCAATTTCCTGTTTAGTCTGAACCTCAACGCTTGTCATGATTACCTCCTGTCGAAGGATTATGTCTCAACGTTCTATGCACAAAAATACTAAACAAATGAACAGGTGTCAA
>JAGWBW010000344.1 GCA_021295695.1 Candidatus Latescibacterota bacterium | reverse complement strand
CGGGGATGGTTCGGGTGATTTTTGAACTGTCGGGGGTGAACAAAGGGGATGGGGGCACCCATTTTATTGTGGGGAGTCACAAGGCCAATTTCCCCATGCACAAGGCGCATTTATCTTTGGAGGATGGAAAGCGCAGTCCGTTTTTGGTGACGTATGAGTGCCCGCCGGGCAGCGCGCTATTTTTTACGGAAAATGTGTGTCATGCAGGTCCTGTGTGGCAACGGGATACGCCCCGGGTGACGATCTTGCACGCGTATTCGCATTTGGCGACGCATTGGCATCGGTTAAATATTCCGCCAGTAGTGCTGGAAAATTTGCCCCGTGAAAAGCAGGCTTATTTCAGGCAGCCGTGGATCGCGGATTTCAAAACTCAACCGGCGACACACAATACTATGGCGCGGTTTATTGAGGGAGATGAATTTGATCAAATAGGAGGAGATATGAAGGCAGTTGTGGTGATGTTTGATTCACTAAATCGACATCTGTTGTCGCCCTATGGGTGTGATTGGACGCATACGCCAAATTTTAAACGACTGGCGGAGCGCACGATGACGTTTGACAAGTCCTATGTGTGTTCGATGCCGTGTATGCCAGCCAGGCGGGATTTTCATACGGGGCGACCCAATTTTCTGCATCGTTCGTGGGGTCCGCTGGAGCCGTTTGACGATTCGGTGCCTCGCATGTTAAGGGCGCAGGGTGTTTCGAGTCATCTGGTGAGCGATCATCAGCATTATTGGGAAGATGGCGGGTGTACGTATCACACGCAGTATAGTACCTGGCAGTTTTTCAGGGGACAGGAAGGGGATCTGTGGAAGGGGCAGGTGGCAGATCCTTCTACGGAAAATACGTATGGGCGAAATTCGGGTGAAGATGACCTGTCCCGGCAGGATTTGATCAATCGGCAGTTTATGCGGCGGGAAGAAGACCAACCCCAGTCCAGGACCTTTGGAGCGGGGATTGATTTTATTCGGCGGAACCACACGGAAGATAATTGGTTTTTGCAGATTGAAACATTCGATCCCCACGAGCCGTTTTTCTCCCAGCGCAAGTTTAAGGATCTCTATGCCGAACATTATCAAAATTACGACGGTCCGTTGCACGATTGGCCGAGCTATGCACCTGTGGAAGAGACGCGGGAGCAAATTGAGCATATGCGGTTTGAATATGCTTCGTTGCTGGCGATGTGCGATGCCAAGTTGGGCGATGTGCTGGATTTGATGGATGAATTGGAGATGTGGGAAGATACGATGCTGGTGGTGTGGACCGATCACGGGTTTTTGCTGAGTGAGCACGATTGCTGGGCCAAGATGTGGATGCCTTTTTATGAGGAAGTGGCCCATACACCGTTTTTTGTATGGGATCCGCGGTGTGGTAAGAAAGGGGAACGGCGGCAGGCATTGGTACAGCCGTCGATTGATCTGGGGCCGACGTTGCTGGACTTTTTTGGCTTGGAGCCGACAGTGGATATGCTTGGGAAACCACTTGGCGATGCGGTAGATAACGATATGGCGGTGCGGGAGGCAGCGGTTTTTGGAATGCACGGGCATCAGGGCAATGTGACGGATGGGCGGTATGTGTATATGCGGGCATCGGCAGACCGGGAAAATCAGCCCTTGTTTGAATATACGTTGATGCCAACCCATATCCGATCTCATTTTGCACCAGAGGAATTGGTGGGCAAGATGGAGCTTTCCGAACCGCTCAGTTTTACCAAAGGGTGTGAGGTACTGAAGATTCACACGGGTCTGGATAGCAAGGGAGTTAATCCCAGATTGTTGAGAATCCATGATTTTGGGACCTTGTTATATGATTTGGAACAGGATGCAAAACAAGAAAAGCCACTGGAGGATCCGGAGGTTGAAAAACGAATGGTGGATCTGTTGATTCAGGGGATGGAAGCATGTGATGCGCCCCCGGAACAGTATGAACGGCTGGGGTTGAGGTGATCTACTGATCCTATTTTGAAAGGAGTTTGCCGCTTGAAACGCGTCGGTTTTTACGATCTCGATCTGAATAATTTTCACGCAAATGTGTATTTGAGTGCGTTCAGGAATGAATTGAAGGACCGGGAATTTGAGGTGACGGGATGTACGGGAATTCGCCAGAAATCGAGCCTTGCATGGGCAAAGGAAAATGGGGTGCCCTATTTTCCGGATGTTCAGGATTTGAACGATGCGGTTGATTATTATCTCATTCTGGCGCCGAGGAATCCAGAGCGACATCTGGCTATGTGTGAGGCGGTTTTTCCATTTGGCAAGCCCGATCTCGATACGGCGCAACAGATATTCGCGCTTGCAGATAAGTACCGCGTTCCCATACAGACTTCTTCTGCACTGCGGTATAGCAATGTGCAGGATTTTGTGCGGGATGTTGGTCCTCGCAAGGTGAAACATCTCGTTGTCTGGCAGAGTGGAAGGTCTTTTGATGAGTACGGTATTCACCCGACAGAAATTGTGGTGAGCTGTATGGGGACGAGAGCCAAACGGCTAATGCGCCGGAGTAAGGGAAAGTACAATCAGGTTTTGATCGATTTTACAGGCAACCGAACCGCGGTGATCAATATGAACGAAAAGCACAGAACGCCGCAGGCTGCTGTTGTGACGACGACGGAAGAAACGCGGTATATGGAGGTGGATCGAGCGGTTATTTTTCCGCGTTCTACCGGGGCGATTATGGATCTTTTTGAAAGTGGTAAGGCGAATATACCACGTCTGGAAAGTCTGCTGATTCGACGTATTCTGGATGTGGCGGAACAA
>JAGWBW010000078.1:6461-23254 GCA_021295695.1 Candidatus Latescibacterota bacterium | reverse complement strand
ATTCGCAACCATCTCGACGATGTGATCAGAGAACTCGGTTTTGCAACGGGAACACATTCCGAGGTGGAAGATTTGTCCGCTGCGGCCCAGCAAGAGGTGCTCGACCGTCTCGAATCCGGCGAGATTGCGGTGGAGGATGCAGCGGAAGAACTTAAAAGGATAAAGAGAGGATAAGAAAGGAGTATATCGTGAAAGAAGAACGCATGAAGGTTCTCGAGATGATTCAAGATGGAAAAATAACGGCAGGAGATGCTATGAAATTACTCGATGCGCTCGGAGATACCGCAGAAGAACCGCAAGGTGAAGGTCGCCAGCGCAGACGCAATGGAAATCGTCAACGCCAGCGGCGACGCAGACGCACTGGCGGCGCAGATATTCAGGTTGAGGTGCAAGAGCGCATTCGCGAAGCACAAGAGACCCTGCGCGAGGCGATGCCCAAAGCCAGACGCGCGGTGCGCGAAGCTATGCCCAATGTCAATCGCATAGTGCGTGAGGCCACGCGCTCGATTCCCGATGTGGGCGAGATTGTTCAGGAGGCGATGCAAACGGCATCTGAAGCCGTTTCAAAATGGACGGAAGATAGAGATAGAAAGCATCCCGAAAAAGCGGTGCGACAACAGGTTGAGACAACACCGATCCAGGTATCTGATCGTCTGTCCGTACGGACGCCAAGAGGCCATGTTACCTCAAAAATTTGGGATCGCGATGAGGTCAAGATTGATGCGACGATCTCGGTTTGGGGAACTGATGAAGAAGCGGTGAATGCTTTTGCCGAGCAGATTGATATTCAAGTACGGCGGGAATCTGGTGCTGTGCAAATACAACCCCAGGTGCCCAAACAAAAAAAAGACGATCCGGTTCGATCTGTGCGGATCGACTTTGAGTTGCGTCATCCCGAAAAAGTTGATCTCGGTGTACGAGCAAGGCACGGTAATATCACGCTTCCCAAGATAGATGGCGCGGCAACCCTCAACAATAATCGTGGCAAAACGATTTTTGAAGGTGCGTCGGGCAATATAAATGTCAAACAGAACCGCGGCGATGTTGTGGTGCAACATGCTGGCGGTGATTTTATTGCAAACAATAACCGCGGTTCAATTAACGTAGATCGGGTTGGGGGACGTGTGGTTGCAAAAAATAACCGCGGTTCAACGCGCCTGAAAAATATTACCGGTGCAACTACTGTACAGGCCAACCGGGGAGTTATCGAAATTGAAAATCCCGAATCGAGCGTGATGATAAAAAGCCGCGGCGGCAAGATTGCGGTGCGTCCACACAAACCCATTGGCGATGACTACGCGATTCAAAATAAAGACGGTGCGGTTGATCTCATTATTCCCGATGGTTCGGCAGTTGATGTACACGGTTATGTTGGGCGCGGGCGTATCCAGACCGACCTGCCTCTGTCTATTACCGGCGTGTCGCGCACTTCACAGGTCGTGACGGGTCAGCTCAATGGCGGAGGTACTAAGGTTGCGGTTGAACTTGGTCGGGGCGACCTGAGTTTGCGTTCAGATGAAGAGAGAGATGTGCCAGAAACGCCCACGCCACCTGATCCGCCCGAACCACCTGAAAAATAAGGCGATTGAACAAAGAAACCCGCTCCCTGAAGAGGGCGGGTTTTTTGTTTGGTTGAGGCTGTAAGTTATTGTTTTATACCGCTTCTATCTCTGGATACTATTCATCGTGTTTGTTGCAAAATTTGGTCAAGTCCAAAAAGTTCTGTAAAATTGTAGCTCCGTGAAATAGGGGTCAGCAAACGGGTCAGGTACGTGGATTTCTGTCGGACCTTCCTTCAGGGGAAGGGGCTCAGGCGGCAGCCAAGCGTGCAGCGGTCGCGGATCCAGCGTTGGAGGTACTCTTTAGCCGGGGTATCCCGGATCTACGGTAAAGGACAAACAGTGCCACGACAGGCGGTGGAGATGCGCCCGACCCGAGCGGTGATGAAACCATTTGGAGGTAGGGAGCTAGAAGAAGGGGAATACATTTACCATAGGTAAATGGCGGAGGGTTAAGGTTTGTTCAGCGTCAAAATGATGGTGATAGCCGTTCCGATATTGGCAAGGAGAACAGTAATCAGTAAGCCAACAAGCCACTTAAAGTTGCTGCTGATTCGATTCTCGATATTAGTAAAACGATTGTCCATGTTGTTCAATCGACCGTCGATGCTATTCAACCGATGGTTGATCTGCTCAACGATCGCTTCAAGGGCGGCGACTCGACTTTCAATGGAGGGAATGTTCATAATGTGTCCTTTCTGTGTGTGCAAAGATAGTATATTCAGTTCTGCGTGTTTTGTCAACGTGCTATTCTCAAAAAAAGGGTCGAGTCAATCCTCTTAAACCATACTGCATCAAAACCTTACTGCACGGCAGATCGATACACATCTTCAAATTCCCACCTTTCAGGAAAGAGGGATTAAGGTACTCTTTGGCGCGTCCAGACTCGCAGTTGAGGAGATAGAGCCGCGCCCGAACCGTGCAGTGATGAAACCATTTGGGATTAGGGGACAGCAGGCTCTGTCAGTACGCACATGCAGGTGGTTATATTTACCACAGACGGTTGAAGGAGAGAGAAGGGGAGATGCAGAAAACAGATGATTTGCCAAAAATTAAGCCTGCCCAATGAGGATTGAGAGATGGCCCTGTTGACAGATGAAGAACTGTTAGAGACGCTTGAGAAGCAGTTGCCAGCTTTGCTTGAACGGCATCCCGAGATGGAATTGCGAATCTATACGGCTTTTATGCGGACTTTTGCCACGAAGGAAGAAGTCGCAGCAGTCCTTTCTGAGTTGCGCGATTTTCAGGGCGAATTTGATATATTTCGGTCGGGAGAAGATTTGAACAGATCTGACTGCTGACCGCTGATAGCTAAACTTTCACATCGAATTTTTTTGCGGTTTCGCAAATTTGTTCCCACGTTGTGTCTTCTATGGGGACCCCATTTGCTTCGCGGTCACACCCCGTGCGGTAGGAGCGTTCGCCCGGTACGAGTATTTCGTCATATTCCGGCGCGGTTTTTGCCGATTTTACGTAGTCGATAAATTGCCCGACTTCGGTCTTAAAATCGGCGATGGGCTGGAATGCATCGATGCGAATGGCCTGTACAAATAGGGCATTGCCCGTTACGGGTGAATTTTTGCGGGTGCAACCGGCGGGCGACAGGGCGCCGGATAAGATGTCGAAGATGAATGACAGGCCATATCCTTTGTGGTCGCCAAAGGGCGTTAGTGCGGCGTTGCCGTGTACATAGTCGGCGGGGTCCGTTGTGGGGGTGCCTTCGGCGTCGATTAGCCAATTTTCGGGTACGCGTTCGCCCCGGGCCAGAGCGACCCGCATTTTGCCACCTGCCGCAGTTGCGGCGGTCAGGTCCAGTGCAATGGGAAAGTCGCGATCCGAAGGAAATGCTACAGCGAGACAATTCGCGGGTAGGATGCGTCCCAGACCTCCCCAGGGTGCCATTGAGAGATCGGCGCCGTGGCCGTTGTTGGTCATCAATCCAGCCATATTTTCAGCCGCGGCGAGCACGGGATAGCCACCCAATCGCCCGATGTGATTGCACTGGTGTACTGTTGCGATGCCAACGGCACTTTTTTGGGCTTTTTGGATCGCGATGTGCATGGCTTCTGTTGCTGTTACATGCCCAAATCCCCAGTGTCCGTTTACGACGGCTGTTGCATCGGTTTCTCGCTCGATTTCCACGGTTGTTCCGAGTTGTATTTGTCCGCTCTGAACACCGGATACGTATTGCGGAATGCGGACGACGCCGTGCGAGTCGTGACCCGCGAGATTGGAAGATATGAGCAGATCGGCCACAATTTGGGCTTCTTCGGGCGTTGCGCCTATGCGTTCGAAGACTTCGCGGCCAATGCGCCGCAATTTATCGGGGTTTAAAGTTGGCATGGGGATTACCCGTCATAAGCAGCGGCGATTTCTTTTGCGTAAATTTCTTCAATTCTTTTGGGTACGACCTTTTTTAATCCCCGCGTGAGGGTTCCCGTTTCTTCGCTCAACTGGTCTGGCAAGACCAGTACCTTTTGCGGTCGCTCGTGCGCGGGAAGGCCAGATGCCGAGGCTTCTTTTAACAATTGTTCGCGGATGCGTTCGGCAATTGCGGAATGGCTGCACAGGGCTTCCTCGTCATCTGTGGGCAAATCGGGTATATCTGTTTGCAACTGTGCCTCTTCTGCATTTACGGTGACAATGGGCAGCGGAAATGTGCGGGTCTGGTCGCCGCAGATTAAGACGTGTTCGATGAGCGAAACGCGAGCGAATATGCGTTCGAGGCGTTCGGGGTTGACAAATTCGCCGTTGCTCAATTTAAACTGCCGTCCAAAACGTCCCTGGAATGTCAAAAATCCCTCGTCGTCCATGCTGAACAAATCACCCGTGCGATACCACACTTTGCCTTCTTCATCGGTTACGAGTACTTCGGCGGTGCGTTCGGGGTCGTTGAGATATCCCGTCATGACGTGATTGCCGTGTACCCACAATTCGCCAATGCCATCGCCACTGCCGCTATAGGTCTCTGTCTTTGGGTCGCCGTGGGCGATTTCCTCGCCTGTCTCGGCGATGATTTTTACTTCTTGTAATGGTTGTCCGACGGTGCCTGTTTTTTGTCCTTTCAGCCCGTTTGCAGCAATTAGCGGGCTGCATTCGGTGACGCCATAGCCTTCGAAGGAGACGATGTCTAGGACGTCCTGGAAAAAGTCGAGGGCTTCGGGGTCGGCTTTTGCCGAGCCGACGATTAACAATTCGAGGCGGCTGCCCACGCGCTGCGAGAACTTTTCTTTGATTTGTCCGACGACTTTTTTGCCCAGTGTGGCATTGACGAGGCGGTCGATGACCGACGCTTCACCGCGTGCGACGCGCTGTTTGGCGCGTACTGACCGGGCGACCAATGCACCTTTTGCACCACCGGCATCAATTTCTTTGCGCACATTGCCAAATACTTTGTCTAAAATTAATGGGACAGTTAAAAAGCCTTCGGGTTCAGAATATCGAATATCTACGAGTACGCGATCTGGCGACCTCGCCAGGTCCAGTGTCCAGCCTTTTGATAGGGGGTAATAGATATTTAATATGCCCATGGTGTGATAGTCGGGCGCGGATTTGAATAGGATGACCGGGTCGCGGTTGCTGATCGCATCCCATACGGATAGAATATTGCCGACGAGATTGCGATGGGTTTGTATCACGCCTTTGGGCAATCCCGACGATCCCGATGTGTACACGATTTTCGATTCGTCGTCGGGTTCAATTGCTATGTCTGGGGGCGGCGATTCCGCGCCTTTTTGAGTTAGTTCAAAAAATGAGTGCGTGCCATCGGCATGTCCTTCTGTCAAGACGATCTGGGGGGGATTGTTCAGTTGCTCACGTACGCGCTCGACCTGTTCCAGGCTTTTTGTATCTGTGAACAAATAGGCGATGCCCGAGTGGTTGATGCTGTGTACCAGCAGATCATCGGGCAATTTATTGCAGATCGGCACTGCCGATAATCCGAGCATATCGCAGGATAGGAAGACCAGTACGGACTCCAGACCGCCATCGGTCAAAAGCCCGAGACGTTGCCCTTTTTCCAATCCCAGTTGCGCCAGGCCCGAAGCCAATCGGTCTCGCTGTGCCTTTAATTGCAGATATGTCAACGGCACATATTGCAATCGCCTTTCGCCGGGCTGATCCGGCTGGCGCAATACGCGAACCGCCGTGCGATCCGCATGCTGTTCAAAACTGTCATCTAATAGATCCTTGAGTGTCTGGCTCATGTTATGGTCCTCCCATTTTTTTAGCCCGATAACGTCATGTGTGACTTTGAAATAATGGTGAAGAAAACAAGCAATCAGTGGTCAATTGCGGCAGGGTGTTAGCCGCCACGCCGAAGGCACAACGCCAGTAATCCAGTGGTTTTGACTTTCTTATATCTGTTTATCGGTATTACTATATGGCGGTTTTGAAGTCACACATCACGTCCCGATAATCAAATTGGTGTTGTCAACAGAAATCCCTCAGGGCTTTTGCTTCGTGGTCCAGAACAGCTTTCACCTGCCATTCTTCGACGCCGTGGAACCAATCGAGAAATTGCTCAACGGAAGCACCTTCTCGAAGATTCTCGAACAGGGCATATACGGGGACTCGCGTTCCACGAAATACCCAGGCTCCGCTCATTTTAGCCGGATGTCGTTCGACAGCTATGCATTTATCCCAGTTCATTTTTGGTAAACTTTCTCTGATGGCTTGCGAGATGCGCCTGCATCTGGTTGTTGCAAGAGCACTTCGGCGGGAATGCCAAGGCCATTGATGAGTTTGTGGATCATAGCCACACTCAAAGGACACTTGCCCGATAGTACGTCGGAGACCTTACTTTCATTTCCAATGTAGGGGACGAGGTCCTTTTGCTTTAGCCCCTGCTGCGCCATCCGAAACTTGATGGCCGTAATTGGGTCGGGCAGGTCAATTGGGTAGGCTGTATCTTCGTAATGCTCGATCAAAGTAACGAGTGATTCCAACTCTTCACCCTCTGATGTTCCCGATTTTGCATCAAAAATCGCGTCTGCACGCGCGAGGGCGGCTTTGTAATCTGCTTCTGTTTTTATTGGCTTGCGCATCACACTGTCTCCGCATTGATCTTGTCGTATTCTCGATGTGTTCCCAGAAAACGAATGTAGATCGTTCGATATGTGTAATTAATCTTTACCACCAAACGATACCTGTTGCCACATATATTGAACACAACTCTACCGCCCTTTAGAATACTGGCACTTCCGTATTTGGCTTTGACATCAACAGGCGACGCCCAATTCGCCGCTTTTACCTCTGCATACCAAGCTTCGAGTTCTGATTTGGCCTCAGGGACGCGGGTCCAGTAGTCTCTCAGAGCTTTTTTACTGATGATTCTCACGTAATTTGTACTTTCCTCCAGGCATTCGCTCTCTATTTTCCGGTATCAATATATCCCTCAGCGACCATCTCATCAACCAATTCTTGCACGCGATTCCATAGAGTGGGCGCGCCAATTGAGATGTGGCTGTTGCTTTGCAAGACGCGGTCGGCAGTGATCCCGTGCTCTTGCCATGCGCGTCCCTGGGTGTTACAATTGTGTAGAAATGGTTGGAATCGATCTATCGCACCCGCGAATTTTGCCTCGGGCGTTTCTTTTGCTTCAAATTCTTCCCACAATGCGCGCAGTTCGGCGCCCTGTTCTGCAGGCAAGAGTGCAAAGATGCGGTCGGCGGCTTTTGCCTCGCGCTCGGCTTTGTCGGCATTGCCCGCTTCGTCGTAGAGAAAGGTATCGCCCGCATCGATTTCCACGAGGTCGTGTACCAGTGCCATTTTGATTACTTTCAGGATCTCTACTGGCTCGGGCGCATATTCCGCGAGGATGAGTGCAAACATGGCAAAATGCCACGAGTGTTCGGCGTCGTTTTCCTTGCGCGTTTCGTCGAGCAAATAGGTTTGCCGAATGATTTGCTTGAGTTTATCGATTTCGAGCAAGAACGCGATTTGTTGTTGTAATCGATCGGTCATGATAAAAGCTTTCAACGGCCAGCAAAGCCTCCTGGATCGCGGCTTTAAGCATGCCGCGATGACCAAGGAGCCTGCTTCTACAATACCTCACCAATAATTTTCATTATTCCGGTCAATTTTTCGCCAGGTTGGAGGCGTATCAGGCCAGAGTCGATGCCCTGATTTTGCAAGTTGAAGGCGTTGGTGACACAGGTATAGGGTTCAAAGCAGACTATGGGACGGGTGTCGGGGGCGTAGAGTACGAGTTCGCGGAATATGTCATTGGCTTCCATTGCGATGGTTACGCCTTCGGTTGGGTCGGTGTATTTACATCTGCTCCATCCATCGGTTGTAGATACGCCGGACCATACGTTGTCGTAGTACCGGTCTTTTAAAAGGGTGTTTTCACGCACGTCAAATACCGTGCTGTCAACGGGTAATATTTCCCCGGTGGGTATCGGGTCGTCGCGCAAGGGCCAGTAAGTCGAGGCTGGCATGCGCACGGTACACATATCCCGGTTGCCATTTTCAGTTAGGGGTAGGGGGAAATAGGGATGGATGCCCAGGCCGACGGGCATGTCGCTATCGCCTGTGTTGGTGCCTTCAAATTCGAGGTGTAGTATTCCGTCCTTTAGCCGATATGTTACCTGCGCTTCAAAGGGGAAGGGAAAATGCGCGCTGATTTCCGGGAAGTCCGTGGAGGTGAAGACGCTTGTTATCCAGGCACCTTCTGAGGTGCCGGAATCGACCACGCGCCAGGGGCGTTCGTGGACGTAGCCGTGGGAAGCGTGTTCGCCCGGGGCAGGGGTTTCGAGCTGGTATTCCACGCCGTCAAACGAGAATTTGCCGCTGTCTATGCGGTTGGGCCAGGGGTATAGTATGGGGATGCCGTATCCGCTTGCACGGCCTTTCAGGGTGTCGGGATCGGGTGGGGAATAAATGAGTTCCAGCAGGCCATCATCTTTTGGGATTTTGTAGGAGATGCAATTGTTGCCTACCGAGGGCAAAATGCTGGCTTCACAATTGGCTTCAATATCCCGCAGTACGTAGAGGGCGTGTCCGTGAAAGTTTTCTTGTTGAATGTCATATTGCGCCATTGTTTTCTTCCTTACTCCGGCAAGGGCCAGGCTTCGCCGGCCATGAAGCCGCCATCTACGTAGATGGATTGTCCGGTGACATAATCCGATGCGGGCGCGGCGAGGAATACGGCGGTGCCGACGAGGTCTTCGGGTGTTGCCAATCGCTTTATGGGCAGACGGGATTCACCCCATTCGCGCATTGTATCATTTTCCCAGAGCCGCTCGGTCAATGGCGTGACCACAAAGCCCGGGCATATTGTGTTTACCTGGATGTTGTGCTTGCCCAGTTCCAGTGCCTGGGCTTTGGCGAGTTGCCCAACTGCGCCTTTGGTGGCGGTATAGACAGAAATTTGCGATAAGGACCAGTCCGTTGTCAATGAGCCGATGTGGATGATTTTGCCCTGTTTGCGCGAGATCATGTGTTTGACTGCGGTCTGTGTTAAGAAGTAGAGGCCCTTCAGGTTGACGGCCATGATTTCGTCGTAGTGTTCTTCTGTTACGTCTTCAAATGGCTCGCGTATGTTCATGCCCGCGTTGTTGACGAGGATATCGATTTGTCCATACGTTTCGAGTGCTGTATCGACGCCTCCGCGTACGGAATCCAGGTTTTTCATGTCCATTTCATAAGCGAGTGCGTCGCCTCCCGCTTGTCGAATTGAGGCTACGACTTCGTCTAATTGAGACCGCGTGCGCGCAGCACATACAATTTTCGCGCCCTGTGCAGCCAAGCCTTCTGCAATACCGCGTCCAATACCCCGCCCCGCTCCAGTTACTATGGCGACGCGACCTTCAAGTGAAAACAATGACATTAATGCCTCCTGGGAATGCTGTAGGAATTAGGAATTAAAACTTGATGTTACGCAGTACTTCTACCAATTTAATTCTTTTTCATTTTTTTTCAAACTGCCGCCGCAGTATTTCCCACAATGGGTTCGGTCCTCTCGGTTTGAGAGATTCGGGGTCTTTGCCCTGTTCGATGGCTTGCCAATAACGCCCCATTTTTTCATCTGGCGCAATTTCATAATCGAGTCCCGTCCACGCGCCATCACCGCGAAATGCGTAAAAAGCCCAGTGCCAATTGCGTTGGTTGTAGATCTCGATGAGATCGGCGATGTATGCTGCTGCGCCTTCAAGGCGACGGTCGTACCAGAATTCCGAAGCGATTATTCGGTGTGCCGGTATGTTGTATTGTTCGGAGAATTTTTGTACCGCATGTATTTCTCGTGCAAGGCGATCAATGGTCCAGGATTCCGTTGGTCCGTTCCACGATTTGGGTACGCGATCTGGATAGGCGTATCTGCCTTTATTGACGCGATAGGTTACCATTTGCCATGGCCCGGGATTGTGAAAGGCGTACAGAACGCGATTGTCATCAACGGGTCGATTGTAGTCGAATGCCCTGGGAGAGGCATAGAACCATCCGTCGAGGATGATGGGTGTGTCCGCATCTTCGGAACGGATTGCTTTGACCATTTCCCGGTTGAATTGGTTGAGGTCGGCCGGGGTGTTCTGGATGCGCTTGAACCACATGGCGAAGTTTTCATTCAGTTCATCAAAGCCGAATGCCCTGTCCGGGTGTGGTTCGTTGAGGGGATTATAAGCTACGATGGCGGGGTGTGTTTTCAGGCGTGCGGCCAGTTGACGCCAGAACGCGAAGGCTTGTAGATGATATTTTTTGTCTTTCCAGAGTCGCGCATCGTCCTGGTCGTTGTTCAGTTGTTTCCAGCGTGCGCCGGGTAAGCTGAGCATTGTGAGGACGACTTTAATACTATTGCGTTCGGCTTCATCGAGTGCTTTGATCAATAGGGATAGATCGGTTTCGTTGATTGCCTCAAAGCTGTCCGCATTGCCAATCAGGAAGTCCCTGCCTTCGGCGGGCCATGCATTGGGTAGGAGGCGTACATAATCCAATCCCAATTCTCTGGCTGCAACGTACCATTCGGGACGGTGTTGTGCATTTTGTTGATTGGCGCCTTTGCGCTGCGTATTCCAAAAGGCGATTTTGGAAGGGTCGGCCATGGCACTGCTGGTAGAGAGTAATGCGACGGATATTAATATGCGAAAAAGCATTTTTTATGCCTTTTTAACGCTTTATAGTTTGACTCCGAATCGTTTGCTCACAAGAAAGAGATAGGCCTCCAAACTGTTTCAAAAACCAAAAAGCCATAACATCCGTATGCTATGGCTCAATCCAAATTTTCGAAAGCACGTAATCTCATGACACTATTTCTCGTAATTTTAAATTCAACGTTGCTTAAATCATTTAGGGATTATGCAGCGTAGTGCCGGAAGGTTAGAGGCTTTACTGCCATTCTGGTGGTTTATGAAAAGTACCTTTTGCATCTTTCAATGTATTAGGCAGTTGACTGCGCGAGAGACCTCCTAATCTAATTTCGCCTATAAATGTGGCATATTTTTGAAGATCTCTCGATTTTCTAACTATATGCCGTGTGCCTGTATGTGGATCAATCGCACCAGTAGGAAATACAACACCTACTTTCAGGTTTAGGTCTTGAGTCACAATTCGTATGGCTTCTAATAAATCAGAATCATTTGACACAACAATAGCAACTTCATAATCCTTTTTGTAAGCATCGTTTAACAGATGAACAGCCAGATTGACATCTGAACTTTTTTCTTCGGTTCTCAAAACTTCCACAGTGTTATGTGGTGGTGATGCCAATGGCAGTCTAACTTTGTTGGTCTGAAATTTTCCTTCAATAATTTCAATTTGTGAAAAAGTCCGTAAAGCCCGCAAGTATATCTGTTGACGCACTGGTTTTCCTGGGTCATCAGAGCGCGATTGTACAACCGAAGTGAAATACTTAATTTTACGAATAGTGTTTTGATGGTACCTTTTTTGAACTAATTTAACTATATCCAGCCACTTATAAGGCGTGCCCTGAACGGCTCTATAATATAAATTAAGCCCATCAATATAGACATTTGTTTTCATTAAATCTCCAAAAAATACAGGAGCCGTATAGAGATTCTATACGGCTCCGTGCCCTGCTCCCGAAGCAACAGGGGTGGTTAATTATTTATATTATACAAAAGTAATAGCATAATATCAAGTTTTTTCGGCACTATCCTACATAATCCCCAATCATTTAGGAGTCATAATAATATCTACTTCCCCAGGCTTCTTCGACGTATCGCCGTATAGAGCGGTTTGTGTTTTTCTTTTCAAAGGACGAGGTTCTTCACGCAGGTTCTTGTTGGGAAAGGCTGTCCATAGTGCCTTGACAGTAGCTGAGTGCGTAAACTCACGAGCATCTGTACGAACTATGACAATAGCATTATCGCGCATGCGTGGGGCAGCCCCTCAGCGTTTGAGAGCGGCATTTTTTGCCTACTTTTCTTCAGACGCTCAATCGCGTCTTCTCTGGTGACAAAAAGTAGGTCGCCGAAGGCATAAAAAGAAAAAACTGTATATGCAGGAAGGACTTTTTATACTGCATTACCCTGTTTCAATACCTGCCAATACATCTTTCAAAAATCGTCCGGTGTGCGAAGCTGTAACAGATACCACTTCTTCAGGCGTTCCGCAAGCAATTAAATCGCCACCGTCTTCTCCGCCTTCTGGTCCCAGGTCAATTATCCAATCGGCTGTTTTGATTACATCCAGATTGTGTTCGATCACGATCGCGGTATTGCCCGCGTTGACGAGTCGGTTGAGCACGTCGAGCAATTTCTGGATATCGGCAAAGTGCAGTCCCGTCGTCGGTTCGTCGAGGATATACACGGTTTTGCCCGTGCTCGGTCGCGCCAATTCGCGCGCCAATTTCACGCGCTGGGCTTCGCCACCCGAGATCGTGGTCGAAGCCTGTCCCATTTTGATATAGCCCAGGCCCACGTCAAAAAGGGTTTGGAGTGAGCGCTGGATGCCGGGCACATGGGTAAAATGCGATAGCGCCTCGGCTACGGTCATCTCCAGAACATCGGCAATGGACGCGTCCTTATAGGTTATGTCAATCACGTCGCGGTTGTAGCGCTTTCCGCCACAACTTTCACATGTGACCCATACATCGGGCAAGAAGTGCATCTCAATACAGCGCGCGCCCAGGCCCGCGCAGGCATCGCACCGCCCGCGCTTGTGATTAAAGCTGAAATGCCCGGTCTTAAATCCGCGCACCTGGGCGTCTGGCAAACTGGCATACAGGGTGCGTATTTTGTCGAACACCTTGACATAAGTCGCGGGATTGCTGCGCGGCGAATAGCCAATGGGCGTCTGGTCGATATTGATCACTTTGTCGATGAGTTCCAACCCCAGCACATCGTCGTGTTCTCCCCAGGCTTTTTGTGCGCGATTCACGCGGGCGGCAAGTGCGCCGAAAAGTACGTCGTTGACGAGTGAACTCTTGCCCGAACCCGATACGCCGGTCACGCAGGTCAAGGTGCCCAGCGGAAATGAGACATCGACATTTTTTAAGTTGTTGTGCCGCGCGCCTACCACACAAAGCGATCCCTGCCCGGGGTCGCGCCGCACACCGGGTACCTCAATTTGCAAATCGCCCGCGAGATAATGCGCGGTTATCGAACCGTTGTCGGCTTTCAATTTGTGCGGATTGCCCGCGGCGACTACGCGCCCGCCTTCGACACCTGCGCCCGGCCCAAAGTCCAGAATGTGATCTGCTCGGTTCAGGGTCTCGCGGTCGTGTTCGACAACCAGTAGTGAATTGCCCAGGTCGCGCAACCGCGCCAATGCCGCCAACAACTGGTGATTGTCGCGCTGGTGCAGGCCAATTGTCGGCTCGTCGAGTACGTAGAGCACTCCGGTCAGACCGGAACCGATCTGACTGGCCAGGCGAATGCGCTGTGCTTCGCCGCCCGAAAGCGTGGGTGCTCGCCGTCCCAGGTTCAAATATCCCAGGCCCACTTCGTCGAGAAACCGCAAGCGGCTCTGAATTTCGTACAATACTTCTGCGGCGGCCTCGCGTGCCTGCCCTTCCAGGACCATTGCGTCAAAATAGGCACGCACTTCGCGGATGGGCATTGCTACCAGATGGGGCATTGTTTTGCCAAATAGTTTTATTACGGCACTTTCCGGCTTCAGGCGATATCCCTTGCAGGACGGACACGGCACATCCTGAATAAATTCGCCCATCAGCCGCCGAAATCGCGGCGCTTGCCGCACCAGGGTCTCAATTGTCGGAAACAGGCCCTTGAATTGGAATGAGAGATTTTTAGTGGTTTTTAACCACCGCGTTCCCAAACCGTATAAGATCGCGTGTTGTCCCTCCGCTGATATCTGCGCAAAAGGGGTATGCAGGTCAAAGCCCGCGGCTTTGCCGACCGCAGATAGCATGTTGCCCAGTTGTGTGTGCGGTTCCACCTTTCCCCAAGCGAGCACTGCGCCTTCGGACAATGATTTGTGAATATCGGGGATTAGTGTGTGAATGCCCATGCCGCGCTGCGTTCCCAGTCCTTCGCAGGACAAACACCAGCCTTCAGCGCTGTTAAATGATAGATGTTGAGGGGTTATTGTCTCGAAACTGCGTCCGCAGGATGGACACGAGAGATGCTGGCTAAATCGCGTCTCTTCGCTATCATCGGGCGATGCGACGATCAAAATGCCCCCTGAAATATCCAGCGCGCTTTCGATGGAATCCGCGATGCGTTTGCGGTTCTTCTTTTGCGCGATTACGCGATCTATCAGGATTTCGAGTCTGTGAGACTGTCTGTAATCGATTTCGGGCGGGTTTGACAGGTTGAAAACTGCGCCGTTGAGTCTGCCGCGCAGATAACCTTCGCGGCGAAAGCGGTTGATCAAACTGGTATAATCCTCGCCTTTGCCGAGTTCTATGGGTGCGAGAAGGTAGAGACGCCGATCCATCGTCAGCACGCGCGCCACAATTTCCTGCACGGACTGGCTGCCGGCCAATACATCGCAATCTGGACAATAGGTATCGCCCAATAATGCGTAGAGTGCCCGCAGGTAATCGTAAACTTCTGTTACTGTGCCCACGGTCGAGCGCGGGTTTTTGCTCGCGGCCTTTTGTTCAATGGCAATCGCGGGCGACAGGCCCACCACGCGATCTACCTTTGGTTTGGGCATTTGTCCCAAAAACTGCCGCGCATAAGCCGATAGGGATTCGACATATCGCCGCTGTCCCTCGGCGTAAATTGTATCGAGTGCCAGGGAAGATTTTCCCGAACCGGATACGCCGGATATCACGGTCATTTTTTCGCGGGGGATGGATACATCCACATTTTGCAAATTGTTCTCCCGCGCACCTACGACGTCAATTGTGTGTATTTGACCATTGGCACTTCGCGCCTTGCCGTTTTTCGCAGGTACAAGTGGTGTGTGGGTCAATACCTCGCCAAGCGCGCGTCCCGTGTGAGAGTTGGGAGCGCGCGTCAGGTGTTCGGGTGTACCTTCTGCTATAATTTGTCCCCCGTCTTCGCCGCCTTCAGGTCCCAGGTCGATCACCCAATCGGCGGTTTTGATCACATCCAGATTGTGTTCAATAACCACCACGGAATTGCCCATATCCGCGAGCCGATGCAATACGTTTAAGAGATTTTGTATATCGGCAAAATGCAGGCCCGTTGTCGGCTCGTCCAGGATGTACAGGGTTTGGCCCGTGCTTCTGCGGCACAGTTCTTTTGACAGTTTGACTCGTTGTGCTTCGCCGCCGGAGAGCGTTGGCGCGGGCTGGCCCAATTTGACGTAGCCCATTCCCACATCGATTAGGGTTTGGAGAATGCGATGAATGCCGGGGATTGCCTGAAAAAACAGATGTGCCTCTTCGACTTCCATTGCCAGCACATCGGCAATGGACTTGCCCTTGTATTTTACGCTTAGGGTCTCGCGATTAAAACGCCGCCCCTCACACACGGGACATGTCACCCACACATCGGCGAGGAAATCCATTTCGACGAGATTCGCGCCATTGCCCTTACACGCTTCGCACCGCCCGCCCTTTACATTAAAACTGAAGCGCCCGGGTTTATATCCCCGTACCTTTGACTCGGGCAACTCGGCAAATAATTTTCGGATGGGATCAAAGACACCTGTATATGTCGCTGCGTTGCTGCGCGGCGTGCGCCCGATGGGCTGCTGGTTGATCTCGATAATTTTATCGAGGAGGTCTATGCCTTCAATGCAGCGGTGCGCGCCTGCTTCCGTCTCTGCGCGATTCAGTTCTCGCGCGAGCGCGGGATAGAGGATATCGGCAATCAGCGATGATTTTCCCGATCCGGATACGCCCGTGACACATGTAAACACGCCGACGGGAATTTTCACGTCGATATTTTTGAGATTATTGTGGTGTGCACCCCGAATCCATAAGCCGCGATGCGATACGGAGCGCCTTTCGGGCACTGCTATTTTTTCTTTTCCCGAGAGATAAGCTCCCGTTACCGATCGGGTTCTTCTCGCGACCTGTTTCCACGATCCCTGGGCGACTACCCGACCGCCGAGGTGCCCGGGACCGGGTCCAAAGTCTATCACCCGGTCTGCGCGGCGCATCGTGTCTTCATCGTGTTCGACGACGATTACGGTATTGCCCACATCTCGCAGGCGGCACAGGGCGTCGAGCAACCGCCGATTGTCGCGGTGGTGCAGGCCAATTGACGGTTCGTCCAACACATAGGTCACACCGACCAATCCAGATCCGATCTGGCTGGCGAGACGAATGCGTTGCGCCTCACCGCCCGACAGCGTGGGTGCCGTGCGATTGAGTGTGAGATAATCGAGACCCACATCGAGAAGAAATTTCAATCGCCCGCGAATTTCTTTCAGGGCGTCTTCGGCGATCCGCGCCTGAATCTCGGTCAATTTGAGGCTCTGAAAAAAGGCGTGCGCGCGATCGACCGTCATCGCCGTGACATCGGGCAGGGTTTGTCCTTCGATTTTGACGGATAGGGCTTCAGATTTCAAGCGCGTACCTTCGCATACGGGACACAGACCCACGCGCATAAAAGGCGCGAGACGTTTGCGCACCACGGGACTTCGCCCCTCGGCAAATTGCCGTTCCATGGGTGGCAGGATGCCTTCAAACCCATCGCGGTGGCGTTTTATGCTGCCATTGCTACGGCGCCATTCAAATGTCATTTTGCCATCTATGCCGTATAATAATGCCCGTTGTCCCTCTGGTGAAATGCGTTTCCATGGCGTTTGCAAATTTGCACCATGGCGCTTCAAAACGCCCGCGTAATAGTGAGATTTCCACCGGTTTTTGGGTACGCCCAGCGGCGCGATAGC
>JAGWBW010000078.1:1735-6454 GCA_021295695.1 Candidatus Latescibacterota bacterium | reverse complement strand
TTGGGGACGACTTTTGCCAGATCCATTGCAAAGCGCGTGCCCAAACCTCGACAGCCGGGGCACATGCCCTGTGGGCTGTTGAATGAGAATAATTGCGGCACGGGCTCCTGCGCGCTGCGCCCACAGGTGGGACAGGAAAAGTGCGTACTCAGGAGGAGATCATCTTCGCCCTCTGCGCTGACAATTATCGCCCCTTTGCCCATTATGAGACCGGCATCGACGCCCTCGCCAATGCGCCCTCGCATTGTTTTTTTTGCGATAACCCGATCGATTACCACCTCGATATCGTGTCTTTTGTAGCGCTCCAATTTCGGGGTCTGGGTCAAAGTTACGACCTGCCCATCCACGCGCACGCGGATATATCCCTCTTTTTGCAAGTTTTCAAACAGGTCGTGATATTCCCCTTTTCGCCCCTGTACGAGAGAAGATAGTATGTGAATGCGCGTGCCTTCACCCAGTGCCATAATCCGATCCACAATGCCGTCGCGCGTTTGTGCCCCAATTGGCGTGTTGTCATGTGCGCAATGGGGGGTGCCAATTCGCGCAAATAACACGCGCAAGTAGTCGTAGATTTCGGTTATTGTGCCCACGGTTGAGCGGGGATTGCGCCCTGCGGTCTTTTGTTCGATGGAAATCGTTGGCGATAATCCCGTAATCTGATCGACTTCGGGTTTTTCCATTTGGCCCAAAAATTGACGCGCATACGCCGATAGGGACTCTACATAACGCCGTTGACCTTCGGCATAGATGGTATCAAAAGCCATTGACGACTTGCCCGATCCGGAAACGCCTGTAAAACATATTAGCGCGTGTCGAGGCAACGTCAGATCTATATTTTGCAAATTGTGTACTCGCGCACCCTTTACGACGATATTTTTTGTTTCCATAAAAAATCCTCTGGTTTCCATTGGCACTGCAATATACTATACACACGTTCACCCATCAAGAGAGAACTCACCATGTGATTGCGATGAGGGAAAATCCTTGTCATTGGACTTCATTCGTTTTATACTTCCAATTGCCAGTATTTTCCCTACTACGCACAGGGGGACAGTATGACAAAAATTTTGACTATTGACAGTGAAGAAGCCGCTATTGAACGGATTGTCAAGATTCTCGAATCCAACGATTATCAGGCACAGAGCGCGACAACGTGGATCGAAGCGATTGACGCGATCGCGCACGGACAGCCCGACCTGGTGTTGCTCAACCTCGAGATGCCGATCATTCGCGGCGAGATCTTGATCGAATTTATTCGCGAAGAAGGCTTTGAGGTGCCGGTGATTGTGGTATCGTTTCCCGTGGAGGAAGCAGAAGCCAAAGCACTCCTGGAACAGGGTGTTTACGGCATGGTTGAAAGACCATTTGAAGACAAAACGCTTATCGAAAAAATAGAGCATGTGCTCGACATAGCCGAATTAGAGAAAGAGGTGGCATCGGACACACCTGCAGACGCAGAGGAAACCGAGGCTGAGGAAGAAGCCCCTTCCGATACAACAGATGCGCAAGAGCCATCTTCCGATGATGCGTCTGAATCTACATCCGATGATGAGGACGAATCGGCGACTTTTCTCAAACAACCGCGCGATCTCAGATCTGCATCGCGCACCAAAATGAGCAAGCGCAAAAAGATTATTATGTTTACCGTAATCGGGGTCTATGTTCTCTTCGGGGTCTTTGTCGCCACCATGTATTTCACGGATGAAGTCCCAGAATTTGTAGATCAGATACTTCGGAACTGGTAGAGGAGACAAAACTCTGTGAAACCAATTTCTACATTTGTCGTCAAACCTTCGCTACCCAAAGCGCTTCAGGGCCTTGAGGCACTGGCTTACAACTTGCGCTGGGCCTGGGATCCCGATACGATGGATCTCTTTAGACGCATTGATCCTATTCTCTGGGAAACAGTTTATCACAACCCGGTGCGTATGCTCAATGACATCAGCCAGGAACGCCTCAATCAACTTTCAGAGAATCCGGGATTCAGGGCGCATTTTAAGCGTGTCTCCGAGTCTTTCCGCGCGTTTATGGATGGCGAGACCTATTTTCATTCTGCCCATGGCAAAACAGTGCCCGATATTCAAATTGCCTATTTTTCTGCGGAGTTTGGTCTCACCGAAAGCCTGCCGATTTATTCGGGTGGTCTGGGTGTGTTGGCCGGGGATCATCTCAAATCTGCGAGTACACTGGGGTTGCCATTTTCTGCGGTGGGCCTGCTGTATCAACACGGCTATTTCAATCAGTATCTCACAAATGACGGTTGGCAACAAGAAGAATATCTCGAAAATGACTACTACGCGCTGCCCGTCCAGATTGTCCGCGATGAACGCGGCCGGGATGTCACCATTACTCTCGCATTTCCCGAAGCAGAAGCGCGGGTGCGGATATGGAAAGTGCAGGTTGGGCGCATTCCCCTTTATTTGCTCGATACCAATTTGACGGAAAATCCACCCTCCATTCGCGAAATTACGGCACAACTTTACGGTGGGGACAGTGAGACGCGCATCCGGCAGGAAATTCTGCTGGGTATTGGCGGCGTGCGCGCGCTCAACGCTTTGGGCATACAGCCCACCGTATGTCACATGAATGAAGGGCATTCGGCTTTTCTGGGACTGGAGCGCATCCGGCAGGCGATGCACAATAATGGTGCCACATTTGATCAGGCCGCAGAGTACACGTCGGCGGGTCACGTTTTTACGACCCATACCCCCGTTCCGGCCGGGCACGATGTTTTTCCCGTTTCTCTGATCGAGAAATACTTCAGGTCCTACGCGCATGAACTCGGTCTTTCCATGCCTGCATTCCTCGCTTTGGGGCGGGAGAACCCCAATAATGTCAGCGATGGTTTTAATATGACGGTGCTCGCATTCAGGCTTTCATCCTATCGCAATGGCGTTAGCAAACTTCACGGCGAGGTCTCGCGCAAGATGTGGCAATCGCTGTGGCCCGGGTTGCCCAAAAATGAAATACCCATCGAGTCCATTACCAATGGCGTTCATATTGCTTCCCATATTTCGCAACAGATGCGCGCCCTTGAAGACAATTACATGGGGCCTCGGCGCCTGGAGGAACCACACGATCAGAGTGTGTGGGAGACGATAGACCATATCCCGCCTGAAGAACTTTGGCGTGTCCACGAGCGCAGGAGAGAACGCCTCGTTGCATTTGCGCGGCAGCGTCTCAGAAAGCAGTTGCAGCGAGAAACAGCGTCGTCAATTGATATGGCGCGTGCGGACGAAGTCTTGACTGCCGATGCGCTTACGATTGGTTTTGCCAGGCGTTTTGCAACTTATAAACGCGCAACGCTTTTGTTTCACGATCTCGAAAGGCTCACGCGCATTTTGTGCAATGAGGAACGTCCTGTTCAGGTTATTTTTGCGGGCAAAGCGCACCCTCAAGACCATGCGGGGAAAGAATTTATCCAGGAAATTTTCAGTCTTACGCAGCGCGAGTATCTCCATCGCCGTCTGGTTTTTATCGAGAATTACGATATGTGTGTGGCGCGTTATCTCGTGCAGGGGGTCGATATCTGGCTGAATACGCCGATGAGACCCCAGGAAGCGAGCGGTACCAGTGGCATGAAAGCCGTTGCCAATGGTGCGTTGAATCTCAGTGTGCTCGATGGCTGGTGGGCCGAAGCGCATCAACCGGAATTGGGCTGGGAGATTGGACACGGCAAAGAATACGACGATCCGGCGTATCAAAACCAGATTGAAGCGCGGGCGATTTACAATATTCTCGAGAAAGAAGCCGTGCCGCTTTTTTATGATCGCGGTGTGGATGGGGTGCCCAGAGGCTGGATTGCCCGGATGAAAAATGCCATGCGCGTGTTGTGTCCAAAGTTCAATACCCACCGCATGGTGCAGGAATATACCGAGCGGTTCTACTTGAAGGCGCATGCGCGATCGAGAGATCTTTCGGAGAATAATGGCGCGAGAGCCAGAGTGCTGGCTGAATGGAAAGCCAGAATTCACCATGCGTGGAGAGATGTCGCGATCCGTTCTGTAACGTCGAGCCAGACGCAAACATCGCATGTGGGCGACAAGATCGAAATTCGCGCAGATGTCGCGCTGGGCGACTTGACCGTAGAGGATGTTGCTGTCGAAATTTTTCACGGGCAGGTCGGCACAGAGGGGCAGATTGTCCAGGGCGAGTCGCTGTCCATGGTGCTCGTGGATCCCCACACTTTTGTAGGGCATCTGCCTTTGCAAAAAAGCGGCCGATGGGGCTATACGGTTCGCATTCGCCCACACCATCAGGACCTCAATTCTATATGTGATACCGGATTAATTACCTGGGCGTGATGATATAATTAGGAATTAAGACAGCGGAGGTTGCCGTGCCTACACTTCCCCCAAAAAACCTCGCGGATGATCCCATCTTTGACGCATTTCTCCAGCATGCTCTTCAAAGTCGTTCTAATCACAATGTAAAACTCTTGAATCGTGCCTTTTATTTTGCAAGGAAGGCACACCAGGACCAGTTTCGCAAGTCGGGCCAGCCGTATATTGTACATGCGCTTGAGGTTGGTCGCATTCTGATAGATCTCAATCAGGATACTGCAACTCTGGTGGCTGGTATTTTGCATGATACCATAGCGCATGGTACGGCGACCCGCGCGCAAATTGCGCGTCATTTTGGTTCTCATATTGCCGATCTGGTTGAGGGTGTGACCAGAATTAAAGATCTGTCCTTCCAATCGCAAGAGGTCGAGCAAGC
>JAGWBW010000078.1:0-1605 GCA_021295695.1 Candidatus Latescibacterota bacterium | reverse complement strand
CACCGTTTGGGGATTGCGCGTATTCGGTGGGAGCTTGAAGATCTGGCTCTCAAATGGCTCGAGCCGGAAGCCTATCGCGCGATTAGCAAAAAGATCCGCCTCAAGAGACGAGAACGCGAGGCGTATATCGAAGAAATGCGCGTGCCGCTGCAAAAAATTCTTAAAAAAGAGAATATTCGAGCGGATATCACAGGACGGCCCAAAAATTTCTTCAGTATTCACCGGAAGATGCAGACGCGGAGCAAAACTTTTGAAGATATCTACGATTTGTTAGCTATCCGCATACTGGTCGATACGGTTCAGGAATGTTATCATGTTCTGGGTATGATTCATTCGCTCTATACACCGGTTATGCCCCGGTTCAAGGATTTTATTGCAACGCCCAAGAGCAATAGGTATCAGTCTTTGCATACGACGGTCATAGGCCCGCGCGGGTTGATGATCGAGGTGCAGATACGCACCCACGATATGCACCAGACAGCAGAGGTGGGCATTGCAGCACACTGGCTTTACAAAGAGGGGTCTCCCGAAAGGTCGGAATTCGATCAACATATAGACGGGCTTCGCAATATGCTCGAGTGGCAGAGTGATGCATCGATCTCTTTTCAAATGAAATTTATGTTTTTACACCCCAGGGCGATCTGATTCAGCTTCCCGATGAGGCCACGCCCATCGATTTTGCCTTTGCAGTACATACTGAAATTGGCAACCGTTGTGTGGGCGCCCGTATTGATAAACAGATGGTGCCCCTATCCACGCCGCTTGAGACGGGGCAGACGGTTGAGATTATTACGTCGCCGCACCAGCATCCGCATCGCGATTGGCTCGGTTTTGTCAAGAGTGCCAGGGCGCGAAGTTGTATTCGACGCGCGTTGCGCGAGGAGGCTTTTAATCAGAGCGTTCGCCTGGGGCGCGATATGGCCGATCGCGAGTTGCGACAGCGGCGCAAGCGCGCGAGTAAAGAAGAACTGAAAAGAGTAGCCGAGGCGTTGGAAAAAAAAGATATAGATCATCTTTTTGCCGCGATAGGCAATGGCGATATTTCAATTGGCAAGTTTATCAATCAGCTTTTTCCAAAGGCGCGCGAGCCTCTTGGCGATATTCAAAAAGAGAGCCGTACAAAAAATGCAGAGGCTCTGCGCATTCACGGCGTGAACGATTTGATGATTCAGTATGCCCGTTGTTGCAATCCGATTGCGGGCGATCCGGTTATTGGCATTGTCACGCGGGGACGCGGGATATCTGTCCATCGTCGGGGGTGTTCCAATTTGCCCGATTTGTCTTCTGATCCGGGTCGCGTGGTCGCGCTCGATTGGGAAGCCGATCAGGCAGAAACTTTTACTGCAACTATTCAGGTCACGGGCAAGAATCGCACCAATTTGTTGTCCGATATCACAGAGGTGATGTCCAATTTTGGCATCCCTATTGTGGGTGCCAGCGTCAAGACCCATCGGGAGGAAATCGACAGTCAATTCCAGGTGGAGATCAAAGATGCCGATCATCTCGAAACACTCCTGCAGAACCTTCGCAAGATTCCCAATATTACCTCTGTTTATCGCCTTGAAACTCCTTCGGAAAGTTCGTCTTGAACGGTGGACTGAGTAA
>JAGWBW010000006.1:106995-108118 GCA_021295695.1 Candidatus Latescibacterota bacterium | reverse complement strand
TGGGAATTTTCTCGCGGATACCCAATAGTTGCAGCCCGAGGCACGTGACCCGTCTGAAGAACGCCCGAGGCATCGGACGCCGCGCGATCGTACACGGCGTATTGCAACTGTGTGCCCGCGCGTTGAGCCGCTGCTGCGAGATCGGCAATCAGAGCCTGATCGAAATGCATCTGGCTATCTCTTGACCAGATGGCTGGGCGACCATCGAGTTGAAGTTGTTGATTCCGCGGCATCGGGGAAGAATCCACCGCGATAAAAATTTCGACCGGATTTCGCGCGGTCCAACCGCGTGCCCCAATCAATCCAGTTTCTTCCTGAACGAGAAAACACAAACAGGTAGTGCGATTAGGTTTTGTCTTTTCTTCCGCAATGCGCTGAAGCAGGCGCAACAGCGTGAGACTCCCACCCCGGTTGTCAAATAACCACGCTGAAACGAGCGGATCTTCGGGTGACCCAAAAAAATGAGGACCGCGCACACCGGCTACTGGTACAGCAGTCGATCCAACGCGCACACCTGCGCGGGCGAGTTGATCGGGTGTCAGACCAGTGAGTAAATGACAGTAGGGCCAGGTAATACCGCTTTGCCCCGTTGCAAATTGCGTGTTGGGATCCGATGGATCAGTGGTATGCGTAGAACCAAAACAGAGATGTGCCGCAACTGTCTCTGCACCATCTGAAAGGATTTCAACAGGACACTCGCCGAGTTTCCAGGGATGCAACCCACCGCTCGGGCGCACCTGCAAGGTACCATCGGCATTGATGGCGGTAATCACCATGGCGAGTTCGTCCATATGACTGGCAAGCGCGATGCGTCCCAAATCGGGATTTTGTCCGGGCACTTCCACCCAAACATTGCCCTGCTGGTCTTGTTTGGGCATATACCCCAAATCGGCAATGCGGTCCATAATAAACCGGGCCATAAGTTCTTCGCGGCCCGATGGCGCAGGAACGCGCAAAAGGTCTGACAGCAGACGTACATTGGGATTATCTTGAGGATAAGACATAAAGTGTCACCTTTTCGTTTCATGATTATTATCGACCACTAAGAATACGCTGGCGCGTGTGATTTATCAAGCTATTTCAAAATTCATGAAGCCTTTTGATGATTTGCCCGTCCAATGAT
>JAGWBW010000006.1:99727-106980 GCA_021295695.1 Candidatus Latescibacterota bacterium | reverse complement strand
ACCGCCAATCCGCCCTATTGCCGCGCATCTCAGTAAATCGCCCCGTCACGGTTGCGATGTGCCTGGTCGCGTTGCTATTGGTGGGTATTGTGGCCTATTTTCGCGTGCCGGTAAAATTTTTCCCATCGGGATTTACACCGGCTTTTTTGTATGTGGATATTGAATACAATCACCGCAACGCCTCGCCCCAGGAAGCTGAACAACAAATTGCGCGCCCGCTGGAAGAGCAGTTGCGCGCAGTAAAGGGCATAAAGAAAATTCGCACGTACAGCGCGTCTTATGGCGTGGATGCGCCCATTGAGTTTCAGCCCGATACAGATATGGTCCTGGCTTATAATCAGGTGGTTGACCGCCTTGAGCGTCTCAAATTAGAACTGCCAGAAGAAGTACGCGATCAAGTCTATGTGTATAAATTTAATGCCGACAGCTGGGAAATTATGTGGGCGGGCGTCTCTCTGGATCCATCCATTGTCGATCCCTATAAATTCTTAAACCTGCATGTGAAACGGCGTTTAGAACGGATTGAAGGCGTGGGCAGAGTTAGCTTTTGGGGTGTGGATGAAAAAGAAGTCATGATTGAACTCAGCCACGAGCGATTGATGACCCGGGGGGTAGATCTGGGAACGGTGGTGCAATCGCTGCGATCGGACAACTTCGCGCTCTCGGTCGGGCATGTGCGCGAAGGCGGCAAACGATTTTTCGTGCGATCACTTGCCAAATATCAAAGTGTAGATGAAATCAAAAATATCCTCATCCGCACGCCCCAGGGCGAAGTCCGCCTGGGAGATGTATCAGACATAGTTTACGATGTTCCCGGGCGGTCGTGGTATCAGCGCATTGATGGCCAAGCAGCCGCGTCAATCGGGATTTTTCAAGAATCGGGTGCCAATATCGTAGAAGTATGCGAGCGCGTGGTGGCGGCTTTGCAGGAGATTGAAAACGATCCGATAGTGGGAGAACAGATCGTTTTTAATGTGTTTTTTAATCAGGGCGAATACATCAACGATTCGATTCGCAATCTGGAAACCACAGGGCTTTGGGGTGGGTTGTTTGCCGCGATGGTCTTGCTATTCTTTTTGCGGACAGTGCGGATGACGGCAATTATCACCCTATCTATTCCCCTGTGTGTGATGATTACGATTACAGCACTTTATTTTCTCGGCTGGTCACTCAATGTACTGACCATGATGGGACTGATGGTCGGCGTGGGGATGGTGGTCGATAATGCCATTGTAATCCTGGAAAATATCTATCGCATGCGCGGCAAGGGATTGCCCGGCAAAGATGCAGCCATCGCAGGTGCTGGCGAAGTCGGGTTGGCGATCACCATGGCAACGCTGACAACCGTTGTCGTGTTTTTGCCGCTGATGCTGATGAGTGGCAATGTAGAACTGACCTTTTTCCTCGCGCGCATTGGTGTGCCGGTTGTGGTCGCACTTGTCGGGTCGCTATTCGTGGCTCTCATTTTTATTCCTCAGGCGGCATTGCGCTTTGGCAGTTCCAATGTCAAAGCCGATCCCGCGATAATTCAACGCACGCGCCATTATTACGCACGCATGCTGAACTGGACACTCGCACATCGGCGCGATGCATTTTTGATCGCCCTCGTCCTTCTCGGAAGCATCAGCTATCCGATGAACGAACTCAAGCGCGGCGATTCAGACGGCAGCATGCTCAATGATTTCCGCATCTATTTTAGTTTTCCAAAGGATTTTGGCATTCGAGATGCCAGCGACACAATCGCAGAAGTCGAGGATTTTTTAGAGGCTCGCCGCGAGAAATACGGGATTGAAACCATGCGCGTGTGGTTCAGATCTACGTATGGCTCCATACACGTCTTTCTGAAAAAGACCGATGAGGCGTGGTGGCAGACAACCTATAAATCCGTACGCGCATTGATCGGTATTCCCGTACAACAGCACTTACCGCGCAACGCCGTCATCGAAGACATGAAAAAGCACGCGCCCCAATTTGTAGGCGTCAAATTGGTTGTACAGGGGCAAAGCAGGAGCAGCGGCGATGGCGGCGATTCCTCCATATCACTAATGCTCTATGGAGATAATGTCGATGTGCTCGCAAATCTGGTGCAAGAAGTTGAACGACGTCTAAAAGAAATCCCCTCGGTCATAAGCGTAGAATCGGACCTGGAACGCGCCAATGATGAGGTACAGGTCATTATCGACCGGGAACGCGCACAAAAACTTGGACTTGTAGCTCGGGACGTGGGTCGCAGCATTGGTTTCGCACTTCAAGGTGTGCAATTGCCCTATCTCCAGTCTGACAACCACGAAATCAGAGTGCGATTGTATTTGGAAAAATTGAATCAGCAAACACTGCAACGCTTAAAGCGTTTGACTTTTCCGTCTGAAACGGGCGCACAGGTTTCATTGCTGGACTTTGCCGTATTGCGCATAAATCAAGGACGCGGTACCATCAGGCGAGAAGATGGCAAAACGCGGTTGCGAGTACAGGCTTTTACGACCGAAGAAGACGTCAAAGAGCTTTATGGAGAAATTGACCGCGCTATGGAAGGATTTGAAATGCCGCGCGGTTATACCTGGGACAAGGGTGAAAGATATTCCAAGCTGCGGGAAGAAGATTATACCATGTATTTCGCCGCGATTATGGCCGTGACCTGCGTATTCCTTTTGATGGGCGTTTTGTTCGAGTCTTTTATATTGCCATTTTCTGTTTTGTTTTCCATCCCCTTTGCCTTTCTGGGAGTTTACTGGACGCTGTTTGCGACCCAAACACCTATGGCTGGACTGGCTATGGTGGGCATCATTGTGCTCATCGGTGTGGTCGTCAACAACGCGATTGTACTGGTCGATATGGTGAATCGCCTGCGCGCAGAGGGCATGCATCGAACCGCTGCGATCATGGAAGCGGGCGCAAATCGCTTTCGCCCCATTATGATGACGACATTTACAACCGTCTGTGGCCTTTTGCCAATGGCATTGGGAAGCAGTACAGTTTTGGGACAGCCCTACGCACCTATGGGATTCACCATGATCGGCGGTCTGCTTTCTTCGACCCTGCTCACCCTGCTGCTCGTACCTTTATTTTACACATTTTTGGATGACTTGCGCTCAGCCCTCAAAAGGTTGACAAGCAGCACCCTCAACGCGCTGAAAATTGGCGATACACAGGCAGCAGATATGGCGGATTAGTTTTATCCTGTGCCTACCCATCCACGTATCCCTGCCCATCCGGATCCTGACAGTCTCACTCAATCACACTCCGCAAACTCTGCTCATGCACCTCAGCTTCCGGCCAATGCGTATTCAGAATATCTCTAATATTATCCTTTGGTCCGCGAAAGACCATGATCATGTTATCCGACACAAAGAATTTTTCGAGAAATGAACGCACCTCCTCATCAGTAACCGAATCATAACCGCCTTCGCGTCTTGACGTGTTATAAATGGCTCTATATACTTCACGGTTAAGACTTCTCTGTGGTGTCTGGTTGTGGACATCTGACACCTTGAGAATTTCACGCCGCTCTTTGAGTGCTTCCCAAAAGCGCGGATTGTCGGGCAACTCTCGGATAAAGTCCGACATTTTCTGTATCAGTTCTTCGCTATTGTGGAGTTGAGGATCGGCGTAAATTTCAAAATATATAATCTCTTCTGATGCCCTCACCCTACAAGAAGGACTATAGGTCAATCCCAGTTCTTCTCTGAAATATTTGGGAATTAGACCATGAATATCACCTCTAAGCGCACTCGATATGAGTGCAGGGACATAGGTTTCTTCACCGAGATTTCCAATGGGGATCAACCAGTGAGAAAAAACACTCTTTATACTTGAATTAAAAACAAAAGCCGCAGGGCCAACTTTAGTATCGGTTTTTAAATGCGCCAATGAATGCACAAATCCGCCTGTATCCCTTCCTTCTGTAATTGGACGAAGCAACTTCGCAACCTCAGTGGAATCAAGATCTGAGATCACCTTAAAAAACACCACATCTGTTTTCACAAGCTGATCATAATATTGTCTGATATCCTCAAGCGAGAGATTCTTAAGCGTTTTTAAGGACCTTTGTTTCTTTATACCCATTGTTTGTGAAAGAGCAAATGTTTTCCTCATCATAGAGGCATTCCTTCGGACATCATTCTGGTAGATAGTCGTCAGTTGTTTTTTCACCTCTTTCAAATCGAGATCGGAAAATTCTAAATTCTGTATCAAATCCGCGACTATTTTAATAGACTCACCACAATTCCTGGACAGGGCAGAAATGGATATGGTCTGGTAGTATGTACTGGTACTGGTATTGAACCTGGCCCCTGATGCAGATAACCGATCCATGTACCCTCGTCTTTTTGCAGCATCCCAAATCATTCTCCAGACTGTTCTTGCAAGCCCAATCTGAGAAGACTGGTCCTGATTTCTCCCGGCTCCGAGAAAGACAATATCAACTTTTGTCAACGGAGCGCGTGTGTCATTGCGATAAAAAATATGATGGTTGGGAATTTCTGCAAAAGCAGACAAGACACCAACCACGTAACACAGAGTAAAACTAAGCATCACTTTCAGAAACATATTCATTTGCCTTTCGAGAAAATTTCTGGTGCAACTTTCTGATATCAACTTACCTGGAGACCGACTTGCATCCTATTTTGAAGTTTTTGTATCCTGTCTTAATCTCAAGGACAGGGTTATGGAATTGTCATCTGCCATGTACTGGTCTATGATGCGCCTGATATCTTCAGGGCTAACAGATCCAATATCCTTGATCAATTGCGGATACAGCATGGGATCGTTAGTATGGGCGAATGCCTGCCCAAATGAAGAAGCCATGCTTGAGCGGTTGTAAAATGCGGAATACATGCTCTGTAATTGTTCATTGCAGGCTGCATTGAGCTCATCTTTAGAGATCGATTTTATTTTTTCCAACTCGATACGAATAATAGCATGAGCAGCATCTGAGGACGTAGAATGGGGTAGATCTGCCGCGCAAGTCATCAAACTAAATCCTCTATAATGGTTGAGTCCTATACTAAAAACCTTCGCCAGTCCAGAATCAACGATATAAGACCTCAATGAATTTGAGCTTTTATTTAAAATGCGAGCAAGAATGAGCAATCCCGCATAGTCGCGATGACCTAAACTGGGCGTGTACCAGCTTTTCCTGAATTTGGCAACACTGAGACCTCTTGAAGTAATCGTAAACTTTTTCCCCAACACTCTGGGCTTAGAAATCTGAGGAGATGACAATGCGCCCGGTGTTTGCTCATTGCCATAAGCTACGTCCAATTTGGTCAGAACATAGCCAACATCCACATCGCCAATTATGACAATCAATCTCTTTTGGCGGCGCAGAAAATTCTCATGATACGCTTTCAAACCAACGGGTTCGAGTTGTTTAATAAAATCCTCAGTACCCAGGCTAATAAAGTTCTTCTTTCCATAGATTAAGCTGGAAAAAGAATAAACAAACCTCGATGTTAAATTTGCCAGTCTGCGGCTTCGTTCTGTCAATACAATTTTCTTTTCCATTTCAACGACTTCTTCATTGATCACTGTGCTGTAATATCTTTCCGAATCTATCTCAACTGCAAGATCAAACTTGTCCTTCGGAAATCTCAGTATAAAGCGCGTAACATGATAAGAAGTAGCAGCACTTTTTTGCCCTCCATTCTTGCTAACAATTTCGTCATGGCTACCAGTGCCCGATATGAGATGCTCTAAGAAGTGTATTCGTCCTTGCTTCCCCTCCTCTTCATCTGCCGACCCAGCACTGTAGTAGGTATGATATTCAAAGGTCGGGATTGTCCGATCCACGACAATAACAGCGTCGAGATTGGGATTGATGGTGTAGTGTCGCGCAGTGAGTTCTTTGGACAACACCTCTGTTCCAATAAGCTCATAAGCCGCGCAAGTACTCGACAAGCCCCATACGAAAAATAAAATAACAGCATAAATTTTCTTCATGTTTGCACCTCACGAAAGTTCGACATCCACCGGAGCTTTTCGCTCAATACTATCGCAAATAGCCTCGCATACCACCATCGCCTGACACGCATCTCTCAAAGTTGGTGAACCTGACGCCCCCTTTTGCACAGCCCGCGCAAAAGCCTGCATTTGCCCCCAGTACCCACCTCGTTTTTCCGCATTGTCCCGCACCGCGGGCGAATACGATTGGGATGGAATACCGGGCGAGGGTTGGTATCCCCCTTCGGGCGAGTGGGGTTCAAAATCCAACGTGTGCAAATTCACCAAACGCAAATGCGCCCGTGCATCGCCCGCCGCTTCAATCTTACACGTCCAATTTGGGGTACAGCCTGTCAACGTAATCATTCCGGTAGCACCGCTATCAAAATGCGCGGTACACGCAATTGCAAATCGCCCACCCTCACCAACCGACAAATCCGCGTAAACGCGCTCGATTTCCCCGCCCAAAAAACGCGCGAGATCAACCGCGTGTGTTGACTGAAAAATCATATACTGCCAGCCCGCGCGATAGTCTAAATCTTCCTGCCACATCGGGCTGGGCATAAAATATCGGCTCTCCAAAAAGAGCAATTTACCAAACTCGGGCGTCGCCATCAACTCTCGAAATTTCTGCACCCCAGGCGCGTGTCGCATGTTGTGACCAATCTGCGTAATCAGCCCCCTGCCCTCAGCCATATCGGCCAACTCCTGCGCCTGAGCTGTTAAACGCGCCGGTGGCTTCTCCATCATCAACGGCAACCCCGCCGCCAGCACCTGCTTGCCGCACTCAAAGTGCATATCCGGCGGCCCCACGACCATCACGGCATCCAGATCTACCGTCTCGATCATATCAGACAAATTTGTGTACCATCTTCTCGCCCCAAAAAACCGCGCATTGCGCTCTGCCAGCGCCGCTTGCAAATCACAGCAGGCGTATAAATCCAATTCCGGTATGGTCGCAAAATTGGGATACCACGAGGCACTCGCCTGTCTCCCACAGCCTACAAACCCAACGCGAACAGGTGCGTCACTCATTTCTCACCTCTCAGTTTATCGCGAAACGACTTGCGAAACTTTTGCACCTTGGGATTGATAACAAAGATGCAATACGGTTGATAGGGGTTCTCCACAAAATAATTCTGATGATACTCTTCCCCTTCATAAAATATTGGAAGCGGCGCAATCTCCGTCACAATCGGATCGGGCCACAAATCCGATGCCTCTGTCTCTGCCATTGACTGCTCGGCAATGCTCTTCTGTTGTTCGTCGTGATAAAAAATCACCGACCGATACTGCGTGCCCACATCATTCCCCTG
>JAGWBW010000006.1:98059-99488 GCA_021295695.1 Candidatus Latescibacterota bacterium | reverse complement strand
GATACTCCTTTGTGGCTATTTGCTCTCTATAATTTTCCTGCATCATATTCCTACCCGCACCTTTTGTCAAGGCGAAATCAGAATCCCACCACACAACAGATGACGATTTTCTATTTGACACACGCCCGCGATCCTGTCAAATTAAACCCTTGTCTTAGACCGTTATTTTTTTCACTCTTAAAGGAGTTTTACATGCCCCAACGGGAATTCAACCTCAAATACGCCCCGCATCACGGCCATTTCTCAAACAGCGCGGGTGATGACTATCTTGACCAGCTCAAATACGCCGCGGATCAGGGCTTTACGGCATGGGAAGACAATGGCATGCCCAAACGCGACATAGGAATGCAAGAAAAGATCGCAGCAGAAATGACCCGATTAAACCTCGAAATGGGTGTTTTTGTCGCCACGGGATCTTTTTCAGATGTCACATTTGCCGGCGACGATGAAGATGCAAAACAGGCCGTGCTAAAAGATATCAAAGCCGCCATTGAAGTTGCCAAGCGCGTAAATGCAAAATGGTGTACGGTCGTACCCGGGCTTTACGACTTAAAACTGGCGTGGGATTATCAAACAGCCAATGTGATCGAACTGCTCAAACGATGTTGCGATATTCTCGAAGAATCGGGTCTGGTAATGGTATTGGAACCACTCAACCGCCTGACGAACCACCCCCGCGTTTATTTGGCTGGATCGCCACAAGCATATCTGGTCTGCCAGGCTGTCAACCACCCGTGTTGCAAAATCCTTTTTGACATCTACCACCAGCAAATCACCGAAGGCAACCTCATACCCAACATTGACCGCTGCTGGTCTGAAATCGGCGTTTTTCAAGTGGGCGATAACCCCGGTCGCAAAGAACCCACCACCGGCGAAATCAACTACAAAAGTATCTTTAAGCATCTACATGAAAAAGGCTGCACGAGCATCGTCGGCATGGAACACGGCATCAGCCTGCCCGGCAAAGAAGGCGAAGACCGCCTGATCCAGGCTTATGTCGAATCGGATGATTTTTAAGTAAGGAGTTCATCTCATGAAAGCAATTCTCGTCGGCCTCGGTGGTCGTTCGCGTCACTGGCAGGCCGCCTGTGAAGCACATCCCGAAGTCGAATTAGTCGCCTATGTCGAACCCTCAGAAGAAAATAAAAAACGTGCGATAGAAGAACGCGGTGTACCCGAGGATCTCATTTTTGACGACCTCAGCGATGCCGCCTCAGTAGAAGCCGACTTTGTCGTTGATGTCACCCCACCCGCTGTTCACGAAATCATCGCGATGAAAGCCTTTGATGCGGGCCTCAATCTATTGGGCGAAAAACCCCTGAGCGATAATTTTGAAGCCGCCAAACGCGTCGTTGAAGCGGGCAAAAAAGCGGGTATCAAACACATGATCACGCAGAACTATCGCTTTAATGAACTGCCCCGCACCACG
>JAGWBW010000006.1:90535-98047 GCA_021295695.1 Candidatus Latescibacterota bacterium | reverse complement strand
GTGGCGCAACTCGACGTATCGCTTTATGTCGATTGGGCAGACAACCCGGGCAGCCACTATGTGACGGAACCCTATATGTTCCTCACCGACATGGGTATCCACCACTTTGACATGATGCGCTATACCCTCAATGTCGATCCCGTCAGCGCACACGCCATCACCTGGAATTTGCCCTGGGGCTGGCATCAGGGTGACGCCTGCCAGATTATCGTCTTCAAATTTGAAAACGGCATTGTCGCCACACATCGCGGCATTGGCTGCACAATGGGACATGTGCCTGCGGGACACAACGGCGAATGGCGCTACGAAGGACCAAACGGCACGCTGACCTGGGAAGGCTTTGATCTCTTTTACACACTCAAGCACAAACAAAATCCACAAACCCGCGAGCAAATCGAACTCGACGAAATCGACGGACCAAATCCCGTACTCAACGAATTTGTTCGCGCCCTTCGTGAAGACCGCCAACCCGAATGCAATGCCGAAGACAATCTAAAATCCATGTCCATGGTCTTTGGAGCCGTCACGAGTGCAAAAGAAGGACGAGAAGTGCAACTGTCAGAACTATAAGAAAGGATCTGTGAGATTCTCGAACTGACATCAAAACAGATTGCACAATCTCGAGTGATCGCCAAAGGCAATCGCATTCGCGAAGTTCAACGTCTGGTTCATGCTTATGGTGGTCGCACATCGAGATGGGTTAAAAAGAGCAGTCCTCGCTTTGAAATTGCCGGGTATCAATACGAAATCCACTGGTATGAACATCCCGATATTGGTCGCATCGAATTAAAACAAAAACGAGTTAATCCGCTATGATCGTCCAATTTAGAGCACAGAACAACGAATATCCCGATCTCACGCCTAATCAATATTATGTTGTAATTGGGATAGAAGCTGATGATTTTAGAATTTTGAACGACGCAGGCAGACCTTTTCTCTATGATGCTTCGTTGTTTGAGGTAGTCGATTCCAAAGAGCCGGACGATTGGGTAACAGAGGTTGGCGAAGATGGCGAGCGTTATGCTTACCCATTGCCGTTAAATCCGGTTGGTTTTTTTGAGGACTTTTTTGATGGAAAGAAAGATGCAGTCGTCACATTCTGGCAGGTTGTCAATCATCAACTTGCTGCTGCATCGGAAACTGTTTGAGATAAGGGAGAAATCATGTCAGACCTTCAGGGTGACACAAGTTGGTTTACGCACGATCGATTCGGATTGTTCATCCACTGGGGATTGTACGCATTGCCCGCGCGGCACGAGTGGATAAAGCAGCGAGAAGAAATACCCGATGAGCAATACGATCGATACTTAAAATATTTTGATCCGGATTTGTACGATCCCGAAGCGTGGGCAGATGCGGCGGCCAATGCGGGCATGAAGTATTTTTGTGTCACCACCAAACACCACGAAGGCTTCGCGCTATGGGACTCCAAACTGACAGAATACAAAGCGACCAATACACCCGCGCGCAGAGATTTGTTAAAACCCATGGTAGAAGCGTTTCGGTCGCGCGGGATGAAAGTCGGCTTTTACCATTCCCTGATCGACTGGCACCACCCACATTTCAGAATCGATGCCATTCACAGCATGCGGAACCATCCCGATAAGGACAAGTTGAATGAACCGCGCGATCAGGCCCAATACGCGGCGTATTTGCGCGGTCAGGTCCGCGAGTTGCTCACCGAATATGGCAAAGTGGATATGCTCTTTTATGATTTTAGCTATCCGGCTGGCGCAAAGGGCAGGCCCGAGGGTTTTGACGGCAAAGGGCGAGACGATTGGAATAGCATTCAACTGATGAAAATGACGCGCGAGTTGCAGCCGGGTATTGTGATTAACGACCGGCTGGACCTGGACGATGTGGAAGGTGGATGGGATTATCGCACGCCCGAACAATTTATGCCGCGCGAGTGGGCCACCTATCAGGGTGAGCGCGTGTTGTGGGAGACATGTCAAACATTTTCGGGATCGTGGGGCTATCACCGCGACGAAACAAGTTGGAAAAGCGTCGAGCAACTGGTACAAATGCTGGTCGGTGTGGTAAGCCGCGGAGGCAATTTATTGCTCAATGTCGGACCGACCGGGCGCGGAGTATTTGACGATCGGGCATTGCATTGCCTGAGCGGAATGGGCGAATGGATGAAATGGCACAGCCGATCCATTTACGGATGCACTGCCGCGCCAGAAGAATTTCAGACGCCAGAGGACTCCCGCTTGACCTACAATCCCGAGACTAATCGGTTATACGTACATTTGTTCACCTATCCATTCCGCCATCTGCATCTCGACGGATTTGCCGGCAAGGTAGAATACGCACAGTTATTAAACGATGCTTCAGAAGTACGATTTCACCAGCCCCGCGCGGGACACACGGGAGACAGTGGTCTCGGAAGTGAAACACTGACACTGGAATTACCCGTGCAAAAACCCAATGTGACAGTGCCCGTAGTCGAATTATTTTTGAAGGAGTGAACAAGATGGCAATGACTGAAATAGATTTGCGAAAACTCAGTGCCGACGAATTGGCGATCTATCGCGAACAGGGCTATGTGATTGTGCCAGACGTTTTTCCACTGGAGGAACTCGCGGAAATTGACCGCGAGATCGATCGGATCCAGGAAACGCAAAAAAAAACAGGGCGCAACAGCGGATGGGTCATGCAGTTGGGATTGCGATCAGATGTGACCCGTCAATTTGCACAGGATGAGCGGGTATTGGCATTGATCGAAGATATTGTAACACCTGGCATTTCAATTTATTCGGCCAAGTTGACGGCAAAAGTGCCGCACTCCAACGACATCTGTCACTGGCACCAGGACAATGCGTATTACAACATGAATGTCCTGAGCGAAACGCGCATGTCCACCTGGATACCGCTACAAGATGCGGATGAGACAAATGGATGTTTGTGGGTCGTGCCACAAAGCCACAAAGGCGGCGTGGTCACGCATGGGCCATTTGGCGGACAATGCCCAAAGTGTATGGGCCCAGCCGATCTCATGTTCGACGATGCAATTCCCTGTCCTGTGAAAGCCGGGGACATGCTTTTATTTCACGCCTGTTTGTGGCATCATTCCAAAGGCAACCAGACAGACCATGTGCGGCGGGCGTTTATTGTCTCGTATCAAGAGGCCACTGTGCCGCGTGGCAATGGCGATCAGTATAAAATTCTGAGACCAGCTTAGAAAGACGTGCCGAGCAATGACTCGCCTTCACACCCCCATCCGCATATTATCCATCCTTTTCTTGTGCGTTATCCTATTGCACCCACCCACATGGGCGCAATCCCAGGCAACCACCGGCGTTATCCGCGGCTTTGTGTGGGATCAGTTCGGCAACCCCATTGGCAATGCCACCATCGCCCTCAGAGAAACCAGTACCAATTACCGCCGAACCCTCACATCATCCGATCTGGGAATATTCACCGCGACCTTGTTGCCCCTGGGCTTTTACGACATAACAGTACAGGCAGCGGGACAGGCAGAAGTGCGTCAAACAGGGGTGCAGGTGCGGGTTGGCGAGACAGTGGAACTGGTCATTAAAATGGCATTGCAAATGGACGAGGTCCTCATCGAAGCGACGAGACCCACCGTTGACATCACCCAGAGTGAAACAGCCACGCGCCTGCCCGAAACAGCCGTGCAGGACTTGCCCAACAACGGGCGCAATTTTCTCAACCTCACGCTATTGACCCCGGGTGTGAGCATCGTGCAAGGACCTGACGGCGATGAATTGACCATTGCCGGACAGCGCGGCATACACAACAATATCTCGGTAGATGGCGCGGATTTCAACAACCCCTTCTTCGGCGAACAGCGCGGCGGACAGCGCCCCGCCTTCACCTTTAATTTGAATGCAGTAGCGGAAATGGTGGTCGTACCCCAGGGGGCCAATGCCGAATTTGGACGCTCCAGCGGGGGCTTTGTCAATGTCATCACCAAATCGGGCACCAACCAATTCCACGGCTCTGTGCATTTTTTTGGCAAACACGACGCCCTGTCCAGCACAGTTAGGCACAATGGGATGGAACGCACGCCCGATTTCAAGCAGGGACAATTCGGCTTCACCCTGGGGGGGCCACTAAAAAAGAACAGGGCTTTTTTCTTTGCCGCGTACGACCAGCAGATTTTCAGGGATACCAGACAGAACAATATCGAGCGCGGAGATACCCGCCTGCGCCACCTCATGTCCTCTGAGTTCAACCTGTCCGACGACTACGGTGCCATTGACCGCACCAACGATGCCCGCGCTTTTCTACTCAAAGTCGATTACCATCTGTCGGAGGCGCACTCCGCCACCTTCAAATACAATTACACCTGGTCCGAACAGGAAAACGGCACCTTTGATGTTGATTCGTGGGCGCGCAGTGCCAATGCGATTGAAAGGGACTGGTCACACGCCTTCAACGGCAGTTTGATCTCGCTTCTATCCACCAGCACAATCAATGAGTTCCGCTTCCAAATCGCCCGCGAAGATCGTCCCCGCCCCTACGGTGGACCGCAAAACCCAAACACCGGGCGACCCTTTCCCGATACGGGCATGGATTTTGAACACGGCTATCGCTTTGGCATGCCCTTCTTCATCCCAGTCGAATACTACGACACACGCATCCAGTTGCTCAACAATATCTCCATAAGCAAGGGCAATCACCTGATCAAAGCCGGGATCGAGTGGAACCGCGTCGAATCCGTACAAACCTTTATCGGTTTTGCCAATGGGCGTTACATCTTCAATTCCGTAGATGGCTTTCTCAACTTCGTCCAGCAGGGCAACAACTATGTCGAGTGCTCCGACGGCAGCACCAGCACCACCGGGACCTGTCCCGACGGATCGGAAATTACCGGACCTGTCCTCATCTATTTGCAGCAGTCCGGCGTCGGTGGCCTGAGCGTGGAAGAAGCGGGGACTCAGAATATCCCCCAACACGAATTGGCTCTGTTTATACAAGACAGTTGGCAACCCTCGAACAAGCTCACACTCAATTATGGTTTGCGCTGGGAGGCACAAATTCAGCCCGATGTGATCACCGATCCGGACGAGGTCTTTTTCGCAGATCTCATTGGCAAAACTGTCACCAATCAGACGGGAACATACACATTCCCCTCCAACGGCAAAATCCCCTCTGCCTGGGATATGTTCCAGCCGCGCCTGGGCATAGCTTACGATGTACACGGCGATAATAAGACCCTGGTGCGAGGCAGCGCGGGGATCTATTACGCCCGCATCCCGGGCTTGAACGTAGCTGGCACCCGATCGACCAATGGTTCGCGCGGACAATCCATCTTCCGCTCCAGCGCACTGACGCCCGTGTTGGGTCCGCCACCGACCTACGGCGAGTTATTGCCCTCCCCCACAGGCGATCCCTTCCGTCCCAATATCTTTGTTTTCGACAAAAATTTTAAAAACCCCCGCACCATCAGCACGCATGTGGGCCTCGAACGCGAGTTGCATGCAAAGGGAGTAGTCGGTACCTTCGGCTATACATACTCTCGCACCGACAATCTAACGCGCTTTGTCAACCGCAACGATGCGGTCTTCGGTTCTCCCTGGTCAACGGGTTATGGACCCTATCCAGATTGCCCGGCGATATATTCCTCAATAATCGCATAAGCTCATAAGCTACTATTCGGCACAACCGACCTCCGCATCCTGCATGGGCAAACCCACGATTAACCCATGGGGCACTACCTCTGACCGTATATGCGCCGACGGCAGCATTATCCAGCGCAACACCCTCCGCAAAGACAATACATTCTTCTCCTGGGACGCGCGCCTGTCCCGTCCCATCCCATTGGGCAACGGCCATCTGGAAGCCATTGTCGAAGTCTTCAACCTGCTCAACACAGACAACTTCCGCGATCCCTCCAGTGCGGGCCTGCTCTTCAACTTTGACGGCACCGTACAATCTGGCCTCGGCGACCCACGCGAAGTGCAAATCGGCATGCGCTACGTTTTTTGACTATATTATATCAAATACCTTGACAGAATCCAAAACTCGGCTACTTTGCAGTTTATATGGTGACTGTAGAAAGTCGGGCAGGTCAAGTGAGTGTAGTTCCTTACTATACGGGGTAGACCTTTTGCCACGATGCAACAGGGGGACCATTTATGGATACGCACAACAATAATTCGACTGATATCCGGATGATCAAGGCATCGGAGTTCAAGGCCAAATGTCTCAAACTAATGGACGAGGTTGCCGACAGTGGCACCGAAATTGTCATTACCAAAAATGGCCGACCTGTGTCGCGTCTCGTTCCCTATTGCGAGAAGAATTTTGGCAGGGACCGGCACAAAATTCGCATCCTCGGCGACATCATTGAACCGATCGGCGTAACGTGGGAGGTAGAAAAGGGGGGAAATGTGGGAGACCGCTGCGCCACTCTTGGCATCTACTGAATGACCTTGCAATTCAACCTCACCTTACCCATATTTGTATTTATTGGCTGGACGTTGCAAAACACAGAATGAATTTGAGAGATTTTGAGAGGTAATCCAGATTGAATGAAGATATTGAAGCTCAAGCAGAATCACCGGGCCATTGGCACTACTATCTCGATACATCAATCTTTGGTGCTCTGGTAGACGACGAAGAACCTGTCCGCGTAAATACAACACGGTTGTTATTTGACCGGATAAAATCAGGTCTTATCACGGCATATACATCTATAGTCACTCTTGAAGAAATTGCTGAAGCACCTGAAACCGTCCAAACACGCATTCAATCTTCTCTGGATACAGTACCTGTCCTTGATGAATCAGAAATAAGTATCAATTTGGCCGATGAATTGATTAAAAGAAATGTATTAACGGAAAATTTCCGCGATGATGCTCGTCACCTTGGTGTAGCCATCGCCCATGATCTAGATGCGATTATTTCCTGGAACTTCAGACATATGGTGAATCCTTTGCGTCGGCGTCAAATCCAGTCCGCCTGTCTGATGTTGGAGCATCGTCCAATAGATATTATTTCGCCTCCGGAGGTGATAACCAATGAAGCCTGAAAACAAACCTCTGAGTTCCGAATGGTTGCGGCGTCTGAGAGATACCAATTCCAAAAAAGACCCCGAAGAAGCCCAGGATCGTCGAGAAGCTGCACTGCAACTTGCCAAACGTTTCGGTTTAAAAATATCCAAATCAGACACTTGTCCAAAAGGCAGGTAGCGTTTTAGGGCTTTGCTACATCCTCAAAAATTCGCTCCTCGGCGACATCATTGAACCGATTGGCGTAACTTGGGAGGCAGAAACAGGTAAAATGCCAAAAAACCTTCTGGATTCCTGGCGTTGTGCCTGCGGCGTGGCGGCTAAAACCATGCCGCAATGACGGCTCTACGGCGTATGATTGGCTGACTGCTGACCGATGATAGCTTGTTTTTTCGCCATTCTCCTGGATGGGCAAGTATGATGATTTCAACCGCTAATTGGCCTTTTTAAGTGCCTGACAGCCTTGACAATATCTAAAATTTCGGCTATTTTGCAATTAGACTGCAAAATAGCCGTTTTTTGGGTATCT
>JAGWBW010000006.1:76446-90434 GCA_021295695.1 Candidatus Latescibacterota bacterium | reverse complement strand
TATGTCACCCTGGACGATCCACTTGTCCAGAGCCTGGCAAAAGAAGACCCGGCCCTGTTCATGCAACGTTACCCGCCGCCCGTGCTCATCGACGAAATCCAATACGCGCCAGAGCTATTGCCCCATATCAAAATCGCCGTGGATCGAGACCGATCCCCTGGCCAGTTCTGGCTTACGGGATCGCAGCAATTTCATCTGATGAAAGGCGTATCCGAATCTCTCGCTGGTCGGGTGGGCATCGTGCAGCTTTACGGTCTTTCGAGACGCGAGCGAATCGGAAGCGACGCCTCTCCATTCTTGCCGATCTCTGACACTATTCAAAACAGACTCCAGACCGGGGGTACCCTCGGCCTGAAAGAACTCTACAGGCTAATATGGCGCGGCGACTTTCCAGCCATTGCTCTGGACGACCAGATGGATTGGAACCTATTTTACAGTTCCTACTTGCAAACCTATCTCCAGCGCGATATCCGGGACCTCGCCCGGGTGGGCGATGAGCTATCCTTTCTCCGATTTCTCAGGGCTGCCGCTGCCCGAACCGCACAAATGTTAAATTTTTCAGACCTGGCGCGCAATGCCGATGTTGCGCCAAACACGGCAAAAACCTGGCTCTCCATTTTACAGGCTTCCGGAATCATCTATCTTCTGGAACCCTATTATACCAACCTCACCAAACGAATAGTGAGAAGCCCCAAACTCTATTTTCTCGATACCGGGCTATGTGCCTACCTCACCGAATGGTCCAGCCCTGAAACATTGGAAGCTGGCGCAATGTCCGGCCCCATTTTGGAATCATGGATCGTAAGTGAACTGTTGAAAAGCTACCGGCACAACGGCCACATGCCCCCGTTCTATTATTACCGGGATAGAGATGGAAAAGAAATTGACCTCCTCATCTTGCGAGATGGTACAATCTATCCGCTGGAAATCAAAAAAACCGCCTCACCCAACAAAAACCACGTCCGGCATTTCCGCGTACTAAAAAAATTAAACATGCCCATCGGACCGGGCGGTGTCATCTGCTTATCAGAACAACTTTTGCCACTCACAGAAACTGCCATGTCTATTCCCGTATCTGCACTTTGACGGACAGGCACGAGGCACTGCCCCTACATTGACGGATAGGCGCAGGACTACCCTATAGCAGGAGCATCTATGATACCCGACCTCTTACCCTTAAAACCCTACCTCCGCGAAACCGTCTGGGGAGGGCGCAACCTGGGGACACACTACAACAAAGCACTTCCCCCGGATGTGCCCATTGGTGAATCGTGGGAAGTCTCGGCATACAAAGGAATGGAAAGCATTGTCGCAGACGGTCCCCTTGCCGGACAAAACCTCTCCGACCTCGTCGCAACTTATGGCACCGACCTCCTCGGACAACGCGTTATCCAGCGTTACGGTACCGAATTTCCATTGCTCATCAAACTCCTCGATGCGCGCGACGACCTCTCCATCCAGGTACACCCCGACGACACCTACACCCGCGCAAAAAACCTGGGCACTTATGGAAAAACAGAAGCGTGGTACGTACTCAAATCAGACCACGGGCGCGTAGCCTGTGGCCTGAAACACGGCGTTGACAAACACAGCTTTGAATCATCCATCCGCGAAAACCGCGTACAGGACACCGTGCAATTCTTCGATGTACAGGAAGGCGATGTGATCTTCGTACCCCCCGGCACAGTACACGCCCTGTGCCAGAACGTCATGATCTACGAAGTACAACAATCCAGCGACCTCACCTTTCGCATCTACGACTACAACCGCCCCGGCACCGACGGCAAGCCGCGCGAACTACACATTGATCACGCCCTCGACGTCATCGCCTTTGACGCACCCGTGCCAGAACCGCGGAATTCACGCCATGAAACAAATACCACACTCGTCGGCTCGGAAGACACCGAATACTTCCGCCTCGAACGCTTCGCCCCTTTGACCACCCTCCAACACATCTATCCCACATTCGCAGCACTCACCATCCTCACCGGTCAAGCCCGACTAAACAAAACCCACACAGCACAAACAGGCGACACCTTCTTCATCCCTGCCAATCGAACCGTCACCGTCTCACCCGAAGAACAAGTGGAATATTTGATCTCTTCCTGTGGGTAAATCGCTAAACCTGTGCTTCGCCGTAGGGGTCAATGCGGGCGCGGAGGGATGGCTTGATGAAAACATCATCAAGGGGAAGTTGGGAAAAAGCGTGTGCGAGAATATCGACCTGCGTGGGCACATCGAGGCGGTAATCGAGAATCAGGCGCTGTTCGCCGCGCACCACACACAGACCACCGGTACCACCCATGAGGTCTTCGCGGGATAAGGGGATATTCAGGCGATGGGCAAGGGCTTCAAATTCTTGCAGAAGTTGGGAATCGGTCATGAGGTAGAAAGGTGAGAGATAGAGGAAGTTTGTACCTGATATTCAAATATAGCCAATTAAAAAAAATGCACAAATGGATCGGCGAATCCATTTTTATATCAAAGAATATGTTCTTTGATATATTCTTTCAGATCGGATAAGGTATTTGCATCCCCCGGCAAGATCGGGAGGCCACCGATGCCATAGGACAGACTGGTATAAAAAGCGTGAGTTTGATACGCGGGATCTACCTGCGCGGGAAACAGAACAACAGCACTTTTGAGAATGCGTTGAAAATCTGTATCTATCACCTGGCCGATGGCATCCCGATAAGCGTGCATCTTGTCAATATCTTCGCGCATGGGAATCCAAGTCCCATTGTAATCTTCGCGGCGATATTTGGCGTCAAATGCATAAATAGCGCGTTCTCTATTCGCAGTGTGAATCTCGATAATTATATCGGGCCTCAGATCATGGGTGAGCGCGCGTCCCGATGTCGTGGTATAGGTCATATTGTAGAGACAACGGATGCGGCACTCGCCGCGCTGAAGATATATCGCAGAGGATTCGCCCTGCGCGGGAGAAACGCTCAAACCGCGGTTGGTCAGGTGAAAAAGATTATCGTCGCGGATCGGAACAAAGCCGATATCGCACAGTGTGTGAACCAGCTTAAAAAAGACCCAGTATTCGTAAAGAGCGTGTGTATCGCGATAGGACAGATCAAACGGACCACCCGTACAGGGCGCGAGCGCGCGATTGAGATCGCGAATAAGCGCGAAAGCTGTCTGGTAACGCACATCGAGATGAACGGGTATAGTGTCATCGCGTCGCGCAGGTGGCAAAAAGAGCATACGCAGGCAGCGATCGACGTGTATTTTCAGGCGATGTCCCAGATCGGTATGTGCGATAGGTCTTGCCCGCCGAGACAGACGCTTTAAGTATGCAACGAGATGGCGATTGAGCGGCGTGTCAATATCGGAATGGCGATGGGTCTCGCGCAAATGCGTACAGACGACACCATCCACCAACGGTAAGTGTGGGAGATCTGTCCCGCTATGCGTCCAAAATTGTGGAGAGCGAACCATGTGGGCAACCGCATCGGGGTCGCGGCCCTGTGCGCGATCAACCGCGCGGATGCGTTGAACGGTTTTGAGACGGCGATGCGGACGTTTGAGAATCGCATGCAAAGTGCGGACGAGTTGATTCAGAAGACGATCCAGCACTTGATGAAAGTCTAAATTGCTACCCCTGTCATCTATCAGACGCGTTGAGATACGGGTTTGATCGGGTAAAAGATAAACGAGTTCACGGCTGATGCGTTCAAGATCGGCGCGCATAATTTGATAATCGGTCTCGTAGTCGAGATGCGAGGGACGCACATCGAGTTCGGCATAGAGCAGATCGACATTATCTGAGCGAATGCAAAAACGGATATGCCCAGGATGATCGCCCGTTGCGAGCCGCCCCCACAGCGCGTGCCCATCGCGGAGAAAACCGAGTGTCTCGACGGGTTGATCGTCGATATAGACCGAGAGATCTTCCCAATTGAGCGGACGAATGAGGCAGTTGCACTCTGTGGCTTCTACCAGATGATCAGAAACCACATTACCATGCACCGGAGAGAGCAAAATGCGGGCGTGGTCGTTTTCTGCAACAAGACCATCGGATGTCTGCGTAAAAGAAGCGCGGATGTGTTGACCTGAGTCCATTGTTCACGTAGATTTCAAAAGGGGTTATTTTTAACGCTTTCAAGGAGAATGCCATGGCTGTTGATATTACTATAAAAAATATGCCGCCCAATCTCTACAAAAAATTGAAGGCGCGCGCCGCAACACACCGTCGCAGTGTAAACAGGGAGGTAATCAGTTGCTTAGAGAGAGTCTTGAATCCCCAGCACGCAGATCAGAATTTACAGGATCCTCCTGATAATCTCGATAATCCTGATCAAACGGAAGAAGTGCTGGCTAAGATCAAGGACCTGCACAAGCGCGTTCCTCCTATTCCTTCTCATTTTTTGACGGATGAATTTTTGAGAAAAGCAAAAGAGGAGGGGCGGCCTTGATTCGTGCAATTTTGTGGGATAACGATGGGGTGTTGGTAGATACCGAAGGTCTGTACTTCCAGGCGGGACATGAGGTATTGGCAACACAAGGAGTTGAACTAACGCATAAGGATTTTGCCGAACAGTCGCTGAAAAAAGGTCTGAGTGTATTCGATTTTCTGCCCGATCAAAATGCTGAATTGATCGAGCAGTTGCGTTTAAAACGCAACGCGAGGTACAGCGCGTTATTAGCCGAAGGCGTGCAAATCGTGGATGGCGTAGTAGAAACACTCGAAACATTCTATGGCCGCGTACAAATGGGCATTGTGACGGGGTCTCGTAGAGATCACTTCGACATTGTTCACGCAAAGACGAATTTGCTCCCATTCTTCGATTTTGTGCTCGCAAGAGAAGATTACGAAGAAGCAAAGCCACATCCAGATGCGTATTTGACGGCCATGCGATTACACGGGCTACAACCCGATGACTGTGTTGTCGTAGAGGATTCTGAGCGCGGATGTGTCGCGGCAGCAGCGGCTGGCTTGCGCGTGCTCGCTGTGCCAAATGAATTATCGAAATACGGAGACTTTTCATCTGCGTACAAAATACTGAACTCGGTGCGAGATGTCGCAAATGAAATAGAGAAGTTGGATTGAGTCTATTTTTAAGCTCTTAACAAAAAGAGGTATGCGTAATGAGTGCATTAAAAAACAATCCTTTACTTGTCAAAGAAGGATTACCGCGCTACGACGAAATTGAGCCAGAACACGTTGTGCCGGGCGTAAAACATGTGCTAACAGAGGCAGAAAAACAGATTGCGGCATTGGAGCAAAACATGACCCCATCGTGGGATGGATTGCTCATCCCGCTCGAAGAACTCGACGTACCCTTTTCTTATGCCTGGGGACCGGTGGGACATTTACTCAGCGTAAAAAATTCGGATGATTTGCGCGAAGCACACGAGGCCGTCTTGCAAGATGTCGTGGCATTTGGTCTGCGCGTGCAGCAGAGCCGTCCCATTTACGAAGGCCTGGTGGCAATTCGAGATGGCGAGGAATGGGCAAAGCTGGATGAGGCTCAAAAGCGATGTATCGAACTGAAAATTCGCGCAGCCGAACACGCCGGAGTGGGATTAGAGGGCACAGCAAAAGAACGCTTTAATGAAATCGCCAAAGAATTATCGCAAATCAGCACAAATTTTTCCAACCATGTGCTGGATGCGACCAAAGCTTATGAACTGATCATTAAAAATAAACAAGATACAGAGGGCTGGCCGAACAGCTTGCGACAAGTGACCGCGCAATCTTATGCCCAGGCCAATGAAGGCAGCGAAGCGACACCGGAAAATGGTCCCTGGCGCATTACCCTGGATTTCCCCAGCTTTTATCCCTTTATGCAACACCATCGCGTGCGCGACCACCGCGAACAAGTGTACAAAGCCTATGTCCAGCGCGCATCCTCAGGTGAATGGGACAACAGCGAGTTAATTGCGCGCACCTTAAAATTGCGCCAGGAGCAATCCGCGCTCCTGGGTTTTGCGACCTATGCAGACAGGAGCCTAAATGTCAAAATGGCCCCTGGTGTAGATGCTGTCGAGCGCATGATCGGCGAATTGCAGGCAGCTTCACAGCCCCATAGCGAACAGGATTTTGGCGCACTACGAGCATTGGCAAAGGCGAATGGCCAGGAAGAGCCAGTCATGCACTGGGATACATCCTTCTGGTCGGAGCGGTTGCGCGAGCAAAAATTCGATTATACCGACGACCAATTGCGCCCATATTTTCCACTTCCCAAAGTACTCGATGGCATGTTTGCATTGGCAGAACGCCTTTTTGATATTGAGATTGTGCGGGCAGACAATGAAGACGCGCACAAATGGCATGAAGATGTGCAATTCTTCAAAGTGCTCCGCGATGGTGAGCGCATCGCGGCGTTTTATCTGGACCCTTATTCCCGCCCAGCAGAAAAGCGCGGTGGCGCATGGATGAACGACTGTCTGGGACGGCGATGGCTCAACGGCGAACTTCGCTTACCCGTAGTACACCTCGTGTGCAACGGCACGCCGCCCGTGGGTGACACACCATCGCTGATGAGTTTTTCAGAAGTGGAAACCCTGTTCCACGAATTTGGGCACGGGTTGCAGGGCATGTTGACAACCGTCGATTATGCCGATGTAGCGGGATTGCACGGCGTGGAATGGGATGCCGTAGAAATTGCCAGCCAGTTTATGGAAAACTGGTGTTATCAAAAACCCACACTAATTGGAATGACCGCACATGTGGAAACGGGCGAGCCCTTGCCGGATGATCTATTTGAGAAAATCGTTGCCGCACGCACATTTCAGGCGGGGTCTTTGATGATGCGCCAGTTGTCCTTCGGAAAAACAGACATGCTACTGCATTCTGCCTACGATCCAGATGGCGAAGAAACGGCTTTTGATGTAGAGCGCAAGGTAACCGAAGAAATGTCCGTATTGCCCCCTCTGCCAGAGAGCCGCTTCTTGTGCTCATTCTCCCATATTTTCGCTGGAGGCTATGCCGCCGGGTACTACAGCTACAAATGGTCAGAGGTATTGAGCGCAGATGCATTCGGGGCGTTTGAAGAGGCCGGGCTGGATAACGAAGAAGCCGTGAAAACAACCGGCCGCAAATTCCGCGACACAATTCTCGCATTGGGCGGTAGCAAACACCCGATGGATGTGTACCGAGAATTTCGCGGGCGAGAACCGAGCACAGAAGCGTTGCTGCGACACAATGACCTGTTGTGATTACTCCCAACGCTAAAGCTCTCTGCGAGTGGGCTTCTTGGCGGTCAAGCCGCCTGACTTTGTAATCCCAAAGTCAATATGTTTATTGCGGCGTTGTGGTCTCTGTCTGTTTTATAGCCACATTGTTTGCAATGATGCACACGCTGAGAAAGTTTTTTCTTTTCTCTGTGCCCGCATGCCGAGCAATCTTGTGACGTATATTTAGGATCAACGGCTTTGAATCCAATACCAGCTTCTTCCGCTTTGTATTCGAGACAGTGCCGAAACAGTGACCATGCCGCGTCTGATATACTTTTTGATAGACGCCTGTTCTTTTGCATCTTTTGAGGCTCTAACTTTTCTGCTACTATGAAATCATATTCATTCACCATCTTTCGAGACTCTTGATGGGCAAAATTATGCCGCTTATTACGGATACGCTCATGCACTCTGGCAACAACTTTACGCGCTTTTTCTCGCTTCTTTGCGGACGTTTTTTTCACTTTGTCCCAGTTGCGCTGGGCTTTGGCAAGAGACTTTTCCTCTTTACGCAGGAATCGAGGATTAGAGACTTTGGTCTTATCAGAGAACATGGCAAACTTTTCAAGTCCAATGTCAATGCCGACGGGTCTCTCGAAAGTTGTATTCTTATCTATGTCACCAATATCACAAGGGATAGAGGCAAACCACTTACCCGTCGCCGTGCGCGTGATAGTACAAGTCTTTGGAACGCCACCAAGTGGTCTGTGCTGGACAACGCGAATACAGCCTATTTTGCTCAATCGCAAGCCCTTACTGTCCAATCGGCAACTATTGGAAAATTGTGGATAGGTGATAGAATCATAGCGATGCTGTCCCTTATATCTGGGAAAGCCAGCTTTCTCGCCAGTCTTTGCTCGCTCTTTAAGGCGGCGAAAGAAACCCTTGAAAGCCGAATCTACTCTTTGAGACACCTGCTGGAGAACTTGAGAGTGAACAAGAGTGAAAGGCTCATACTCGCCTTTAAGCATGGGCAAAGTTTTGTCCTGGTCATATTTAGAAAGGCTTTGCTTTCTCTTTTCCCATGCTTGTATTCTGGCACAGAGGAGTTGATTGTAGAGAATGCGACATTCGTCAATGTGTGACAGCAAGATATTCTCCTGCTTTTTCGTTGGTCGCAATCTGTATTTAAATGACTTAACCATAAGTAAAATATACACTTATGGGCGAATTTGTCAACATGTATTTAGTAGAATAAGCAGATGAATCTTAATGATTCACCGCCCATATCGCCTTGAGCGATATGCTGCCATGCTAAAGCACCACACCATAAATTCATAAGCCCTTCGCCATGCGACCCAAGCCTAAAGGTCTTGGGCTTTACGGGCTGTCAGGTAAAATTAAAAACGAAGGAAATCATTATGCTGGAGTTTTTCTATAATTGGTTGCTCAGTTTAGGTGCCGAGCCAGAGATGGCTAAAAATTGGACCGCTCCATTATTGGTGGGCCTGTGCATTCTGTTGCTCAGTGCGATTGCCGATTTTATCGTAAAGCGCATAGCTCTGCGAACGCTAAAGTACGTGATAGAAAAAACGACAACACCCTGGGATGATGCATTTGTAGAGCATCGGGTTCTGGACCGGTTGGCGCATCTGGCTCCAGCAGTGGTCATCTACCTTTTGGCCGACTTGCCATTTGCGGGAATGACAGAAGCAGACCGGGATTATTGCGTAGCAATTGTTCGGGATGCTGTGCAAATTTTTGTCGTAGTCATCAGCGTCTGGGTGATTGCAGCATTTCTCAATGCCGCGCTATCTGTTTATCAGACATTTGAGATCTCCCGCGAAATCCCCGGCAAGGGTTTTGTGCAGGTCTTGAAAATACTGGCGTATTTTGTAGGCGGCATTTTGATCTTGTCAATTTTGTTAGATCGCAATCCCGTATATTTCCTGAGCGGATTGGGCGCATTGATGGCCATACTTTTGCTGGTATTCAAAGATGCCATCCTGGGACTGGTCGCGGGCATACAACTGAGTGCAAATAAAATGGTCGCCGTGGGCGATTGGATCGAGATACCGAAATACGGCGCAGATGGGGATGTCATTGAAGTGGCATTGACCACCGTAAAGGTACAAAATTGGGACAAAACGATTACCTCGATCCCGGCGTATTCATTGATCAGCGAATCGTTTAAGAACTGGCGCAGCATGCAGGAATCGGGTGGGCGCAGGATCAAGCGGTCAATTTTAATAGATATTCAAACGATCAAATTTTGCAACGAAGAGATGTTGGCGCGATTCTCAAAAATCAAATACATCGCTGCCTATATCGAACACAAGAAAGACGAACTCGCAAAATTCAACCAGACGCAAGAGATAGATGAGTCGAGCCTGGCAAATGGGCGGCGCATGACCAATGTGGGCACGTTTCGGGCATACATCGTCGCGTATTTAAGACACCATCCAAAGGTCAATCAAGAAATGACATTTTTGGTGCGACAACTGCCGCCACAAGAACACGGCTTGCCAATAGAAATTTACGTTTTCTGCAGCGATACAGTATGGGCGAATTACGAGGCGATTCAGGCAGATATTTTCGACCACATCCTATCAGTAGTCCCCGAGTTTGACCTCAGCGTATTTCAGACACCAACAGGGCACGATTTTAAGCATCTCTCTGCAAAAAATTGAAAGTGGTTGCTTTTGTTATGCCAGACCAACTCAAACAACGCAATCGCGAACTCTCAATCCTCAACGCGATTGCCCATGCACTCAACCAATCCGTCAATCTCGATCAAGCCCTCGAAACGGCACTTGAAAAAGTAGCTGCATTGCTCGGTTTGAGCACGAGTTGGATCTGGCTCATGCACGAAGACACGCACCAACCCTATCTGGCTGCCGCACAAAACCTGCCTCCCGTATTGCGCGACAACCCCAGCAAAATGGGCGGCTGGTGCTATTGCCTGGACACCTACCATAAAGGCGACTTGAAGGGTGCGGCAAATGTAAATGTCGTGGCCTGTAGCCGCCTGAAAGGACTGGTTGAAGGCACAGATGGATTGCAGTATCACGCGAGTATCCCGCTGTACGCTCAGGAAAAAAAAGTGGGCGTATTAAATGTGGGCAGTGTCGAATGGCGCGAACTCTCAGATGAAGACCTGCGCTTGCTCAATACAGTGGGCGACTTGATGAGTATTGCAATTGAACGCGCGCGTCTATACGAAAAAAGTATTGAAATTGGCGCGGTGGATGAGCGTTTCAGGCTCGCGCGGGAATTACACGATACCCTGGGTCAGAATCTGGTGGCGATCTTAATGCGCCTGGAAACTCTGGATGCCTTGCTCGACAGCAATACAAATCGCGAAACCCTGTCCGAAACCGTACGCGATGCCATAGCTCTGGCGCGCGATAACCTGGAAGATGCGCGGCGGGCAGTGCTGGATTTGCGCGCTGCACCACTTGAAAATCGCACGTTAATTGAAGCATTGGAAACTCTGGGTCAAAATATCGGCGGCGCGGCGCGTGTACGCGTAAAAAGTATTGGCGAACATCCCCTATCCGTCAGAATAGAAGCGAGCTTGTATCGCATGGCACAAGAGGCGCTGAACAATATCGCGCAGCATGCAGATGCCCAAAAAGTCCTCATCGAACTGACATCAACACCTCAATACGTCCAACTCGTAGTCGAAGATGACGGTCGCGGATTTGATCCGGAAAACGTACAGAAAGATCGATACGGTCTCATTGGCCTGAATGAGCGGGCGCATTTACTCGGCGGTTCATTTGCAATTGAAAGTGCGCCCAACCACGGCACGCGTTTGGAAATCCACATCCCACTGGAGCGCGAGATATGAGCAGCCCCATTCGCATTGTCGTTGCAGACGATCATCCCGTTGTGCGCGATGGCCTGATTGCTATGCTACAGACCCAATCCGATTTTGAAGTCGTGGGAGAAGCCAGCGATGGTGCAGAGGCATTGCACATAGTTGCCGAACGCACACCCGATGTGCTATTGCTCGATTTGGAGATGCCGCGCGTGGATGGTATTGAGACGCTCCAGCGACTGGGAGAACAGAGAAGCAGCGTGCGGGTAATCGTGTTTACAGTCTTTGATACAGACGAGCGCATCGTATCGGCGATGCGAGCCGGAGCAAAAGGCTATTTGCTCAAAGGCGTGCCCCGAAGCGATGTGTTTCGCGCCGTGCGCGTGGTGAACGAAGGTGGATCCCTACTCGAACCCCTCATCGCGTCCAAGCTATTGGACAGCGTGAACAATCCCGATGCATTGACCGCGCGGCAAAAAGAAGTGCTACACCTGTTGGCAACGGGGCTGTTGAACAAAGAAATCGCCGATCAACTCAACATTTCCGAACGCACAGTAAAATTTCACGTCAGCGAAATCCTGGGCAAACTCGGCGCGGGCAACCGCACAGAAGCCGCCGCAATTGCGATGCAGAGAGGATTGATCTAAAACTGAAAAGAGTTGGATCCCATTTATATTTTTTCAAGCCCTGCTCAAGCAAGCAGGGCTTTTATTTTTGGATTCTATCCCAATATCGCAAAAAAATGGAAACTGGGACAAATGATGTGTATATCTCATAGGTGCCGGGCGATCCGAAATTGATAACATCGATTGCCTAAGATAGTGGTGATGTTAAGAACCGAGCTATTGCTCTCCAGGTCGGTGTCGGCTTTCCTATCGGGAAATAGTGACAGGCAAAATTTAAAAAAGGCGATCCATTACGCCATGAATTTGGATCGCCTTTTTGTTTATATCAATCACTCATGCCCGCGATAATTCACCGTGGACATTGGCACATTATCACTTTTTTGAAACTTTATACAGGACAAAGCGTGAGAAACGGAACAGAGGCAGATAGCAAAGTTGGCTGACAAGCCCTATCTCGCCTCTCTTACCATATCAGCAGCATTGACATTGTTTTTGTATCCTTTCGGGAGGGAATTGCCACGATCAATAATGTGAACGGTTTTTTGTAAGCTGTTGACAAACAAATATTTATGCAAATGGATTCGAGGTTTGTAAGTCATTGAGACAAATCCTTACAAATCCAATTTGCAAAATTGTTCACACGGTTGGTCATGGCACTTTCTCTCAAATACTTTCCCTTCGCGCTCGGCTTCACCAGTCTGCTGAGCCGGATATCCTCGTTTTACCCGCGGTCGCTTTCCCCCCAGACCAGCAGCTTTTCCCCTTCTCTGGATCTGGATAGTTCTGAAAGCGATCAAGCAGTATCCCCTCTCGGTGTACCTCCCAATCACGCTGTTTTCCTTCAGATTTTCCGCATAGATATTCCAGGCATGTACCACATGGACTTGTCTCGTGATGACTCTACACGGGACAGGTCTATGCGGTATATCAGCGATATTTCTGCGTGTATTGAATCCGATGTAACTCGGTGCATCGTGGCAAGAAGCTCATATCGATTTTGCTATAGTCATTAACGAAGTAATCCACAGGTGAACCTACCTGGACTACTGACTCCTCAGGAATGACGGCAATCGATATGAAATACGCCATGATGTAACTCAGAGTGTTTGCAAAGGATCTGATGCAGGTGATATATTGCCCAATGCCCGGTCCCATTCACAGCGAAATTCAGCAATGCGGGGGATGTATGGACAAGCAGAAAATTCTGATTGTAGATCATGAGCCACTCGTAATCTCAGCACTTGAAAGATTCCTGAGAGACAAATCGTATGAAATATTCACTGCGGAAAATGGGCACAAAAGCCTTGAAATTTTGCACAAGGAGAAAATTGACCTCGCTGTGGTTGAAGCACAGGTAGAGGATATGGATGGGATAACACTGCTGACGCATGTGCAGGCAGAGAAAATTAAGACAGCTATACTGATCATGACGAGTTTGGGATCCGCAGAATTGGGCGAACAACTGATCAAGGCCGGTGCCGTGAGTGTACTTGATAAACCCATAGCGAGAGATAGATTTTTGACCAAAGTAAAAAGATATATGCCATCACAGTATATGTGGAAAGACCGGTTGGAATCATTTCTGGAAGATAATTACACCAATCCAGAACTGAAATTTGAAGACATCATGCACTATTTCAAGTTTTCTAAGACCTATGGATATGAGGATGTGCCTGCGGAATGTGCGCATGGCAAAGGCTGAAGAAGCGTTGAAGCACACATCCGATTCCATTTCAGAAATTGCTTATCGGTGTGGTTTTACGTCTTTATCGACTTTTAGCAAGGTTTTCAAAGCGACGTATGGGAATAATCCAACCACATATCGGAAATTCCATTTCAGAAATTACTTATCTATGTGGTTTTACGTCCTTATCGACTTTTAACAAGGTTTTCAATGGAAATAATCCAATCACATAAGAAAAAATGGACACTGGAACAAATTTTGAACATTAGGACAAATCTTACAACTTGATTCTCTCTAATTTGGAGCGATATATTTTTTATACTGCGATAATGCGAAAAACGAAACCTGTTAATGAGGCTTTGGGGGAAAGATCATACCCACAAAGAAATCCATCTAAGTTTCAGATTTTCTCATCTTCATCGCATCAATCACGCGCAGAACTTGAAGGGCTATGGCTTTGTGCTGCAATACGATCAATCCAAATACGAATCTGTCGAAGCGCGACAGGTCGATCAAAATCTGCTCGAACGGCTGGTGCCGTGAGTGTATTTGATAAACCAATAGAGAGACCTATTCTTGGCCAGAGTTAAGAGATATATGCTTTCACAAGATATGTGGAAGAACCGATTGGAATCATTTCTGGAAGACAATTACACCAATCCAGAACTGAAATTTGAAGACATCATGCACTATTTCAAGTTTTCTAAGACCTATGGATATGAATTGT
>JAGWBW010000006.1:4482-76439 GCA_021295695.1 Candidatus Latescibacterota bacterium | reverse complement strand
AATGTGCGCATGGCAAAGGCTGAAGAAGCGTTGAAGCACACATCCGATTCCATTTCAGAAATTGCCTATCAGTGTGGCTTTGCGTCCTTATCGACGTTTAGCAGGGTTTTCAAAGCGACGTATGGGGATAATCCAACCACATATCGCAGAAAATGGAAACTGCAACAAATGTTTGAACAGTAGGACAAATTTTCGGGATTGACATTGTAAGAAGCTGTTTCAAAATTAATACTTGATGCTACGGATGTCCGGCGTTTTGTCATGCTGAGCGTAGCCGAAGCATCTTTTCCTGCGCTCCGCTCAGAATGACAGGGCAATAGCGCATCGCTGAGAAGGGGCAAAATGAGTTTTAAAACAGTCTCTAAGGACAAATAGTACTATTCTAAGATGCGAAATATACCAGCAGGTTTTATGAGTAATTTTTCTTTGGAACCATTTGTATTACGGCGTACTGTATATAAGGGCATCAGAAGCATTCCACAATTTGCCGGTAATTCCCATACGAGAAGGTATTAAACTGGAGGAGGAACAAGATGAAAAAATTACTGATCTCAGCAATGGCAATGGTATTTCTATCGGGTTGCATGATGACCCCGCAGCATCGAAGGGCTGTCCGGGATGACTCTGGCGACCGGATGACTGTCGGAAAGGTTCAAAAGGAAATAAGAGTTGGTATGAGCGGTGCCGAAGTTGCCCAGGTACTCGGATCGCCAAATATCGTTTCAACAGATGAAGAACGGCGTGAAGTATGGATATACGACAAAATCTCGACCGAAACAGCATACTCAACCAGTGAAGGCGGTATTGCTTCTCTCATCCTCGTAAGCAGCATAGCCGATGTGTTTCTTGGCGGAGGTGGCGGAGCGTCAGGTACATCCGGAGCCAGTTCAACATCTCAGAGAACCCTCACTGTCATAATAAAATTTGATGAAGATAAAAAGGTGAGAGACTTCGCGTATCACGCATCGCGGTTCTGAGACAGATACATCAGTTATAGAAGTGGAAGTTGTGAACCGGCTTCACAGGAGGTCGCAGATGATTAATAAAAAAAATCGTCTATTACCACTGCTTGCCATAGTGGTACTGGTTTTGACAAGCTGCGGAAGTAGTATTCCCAAAGGTGCTTTTAAGCTAACACCAGAATTATTGCAAAAGCGGGTTCTAAAAACGAGAAAATACGAAGGCATTTCAGAAGTTGATATTTTATCGGCATCTGCTGGCGTACTTCAAGATTTGGGATTCAATCTTGATGAGGGTGAATCAAAACTCGGACTTATTGTTGGCTCAAAGGAAAGAGATGCGACGGAAATAGGGCAGGAGGTTTGGTGGTGGACTAAGGCGTTGCTTCTCAAGTGGACGGCGTTTACTGATGAGACGGATGACTATCAAAAGTTCAGGGCATCTGTTGTTATACGTCCAATATCAGAAGATAATAATAAAACACACTATGTCAGTGTGACATTCCAGCGGATTGTTTGGGATACCGCTGACAAAATTTCGAAACAAGAGACCCTGGACAAGCCTGAAATATATCAAGAATTCTTTGATCGGCTTTCAAAATCAATCTTTCTGGAAGGGGAAAAAATATGAAAATCTCCAGAATATTGACGGCCGCAATTGCCATATTAATTGGGTTGTCTGGATGTGGAACATCAAAAAAACATTTGCTAAAAATAGATGAGAGCCAGGTCCAGTTGCGAAGCATGCAAACCCGTGCATTCGATACCACAGAAAAGAATAAGATGCTTAGAACTGTAATAACCACACTTCAAGATTTCGACTATGTCCTGGATAAAGCAGATGCAACGCTTGGAATGATTAGTGCCACAAAACTCGACAAACATCAATACCGAATAACGGTAACAGTTCGCCCCAGGGGCGAAACCCAATTGTTGGTACGCGCAAACGTACAGTACAAACAAAAAGCTGTTAAGGATCCAATAGTATATCAGAATTTCTTCACATCTCTGGCAAAATCCATATTTCTGACCGCTCACGAGGTTGATTAAACGGCCATTCAAACCGTATCCCCCTTTCGATATTGAGTAAGACAAACCCATGAAAAAATTCATTCTTTATTCCGTCTTTTTTAATCTCATCTTCTTGCTATTCATACAGGATAGCCGTGCTCAAAATACCCTTGATGGGCATACCGATGCCGTCGAATCCGTGGCATTTTCACACGATGGAACGATGCTCGCTTCCGGGTCAAGAGATGGCACGGTTGTGCTGTGGAACGCGACGACCAGACAAAATACCGACACCTTTGAAGGGCATACGGATGTGGTCAGTGCTGTGGCATTTGCCCCCGATGGGACACTACTCGCTTCCGGATCATCAGTAGATGGTACGGTCAAACTGTGGGACGTACAGGCGGGCACAAATATTGCCATCCTTGAGGATCAGACAGATGTGGTCAGTTACGTGGCATTTACCTCAGATGGAATATTGCTCGCTTCCGGGTTCGTGAATGGCACAATCCTGCTGTGGGATGTGGCAACGAAGAATGCCACCCTCCTTGAGGGGCACAGGAATGCGGTCAGTTCTATGGCATTTTCACAAGATGGAACGCTACTCGCTTCCGGATCAGCGAATGGCACAATCCTGCTGTGGGACGTACAGGCGGGCACAAATATCGCCACCTTTGAAGGACATACAAATGATGTCTCGTCTGTAGCGTTTTCAACCGATGGGACGCTGCTCGCTTCCGGGTCTGATGATAACACGGTCATACTGTGGGACGTACAGGCGGGCACAAATATAACCACCTTTGAGGAGCATACGGATGCGGTCAGTTCCGTAGCGTTTTCGCAAGATGGAACAGTGCTATCCTCCGGATCAGTGGATGGTATGGTTGTGCTGTGGAACGTAGGAAAAAGAACACAGATCACCACTATTGAAGAACATAAAAATGCGGTCAGTTCTGTGGCGTTTTCACCCAATGGGACGCTACTCGCTTCCGGGGCCGTAGATGGCAGGATCTGGCTTTGGAACGTATCTGAATGGACACTGCCTCGCCCCGATATACTGAGAAAAATCTCCGGCGACAATCAGCAAGGTACACCCAGAGCAATATTGGCGAATCCTCTAATCGTCGAAGTACGAGATCAGAACGACAATCCCTTACCAGATGTGCAAGTCACGTTCAGAGTTACCGCTGGCGCGGGAAAACTCAGCGGACGATTCACGATTGAGTACGCAACAACCGATGCAGATGGCCGCGCAGAGGCTACGCTTACCCCTGGTCCCAATCCGGTAACAAACACCGTTGAGGTATCTGTCGTCGGGCTTACCCCGAAGATGTTTAATGCAATAAGCATTGGAACACCTGCTGTGCCGAGCCTGGACGGGGATTATCCAACCTGGCACGTACCCGACGGTGCAATCGCACGCCTGGGAAAAGGACCCATTGGTACAGGGGATAAAGCGGTCGCATTCTCGCCGAACGGTCAACACCTCGCTGTGGCAAGTGGCAGTGGCGTATGGCTTTACGATGTAGGGACCTCCCGTGAACGCATGCTATTACCCTCTGCAAATGCAGTCAGTTCTGTGGTGTTTTCAAGAGATGGGATGCAACTAACTTCAGGGTCAATAGATGGCACGGTTGCGCTGTGGGACATCGCGACAGGACAAAATACCAACACCTTTGAGGCGCGCAGGGGCAATATCACTCCCATGACATTTTCAGAATATGAGACGCTGACAGCTTCCAGATCAGTCGAATCGGTGGCATTTTCACCTGATGGAACACTCATAGCTTCTGGGCGAAAGGATGGTACGGTTGTACTGTGGGATATTGCGACTGGGAACGCCACCACCCTTGAGGGGCATACAGATTGGGTCAGTTCTGTGGCGTTTTCCCGCCAGGGGGTATTGGCTTCCGGGTCTTTGGATAGAACGATCAAACTGTGGAATGTGCAGACAGGCACAAGGACCGCCACCTTTGAAGCGCGCAGGGGCAATGTCTTTTCCGTAGCCCTTTCACCCGATGGAACAATACTCGCTTCCGGATTAGGAGATGGCACAGTTGTGCTGTGGGACGTAGCGACTGGAAACACCACCACACTTGAAGGGCATACAGATGATGTTCGCTCTGTGGCATATTCACGCGATGGTACACTACTCGCTTCCGGATCTGATGATAATACGATCAAGCTGTGGGATGTCCAGGCGGGCACAAATACCGCCACCTTTGAAAAACATACAGACAACGTCAATTCTGTATCCTTATCTCAAGATGAGGATGAGAGACTACTACTCGCTTCCGGATCTCCGGATGGCACGGTCCTGCTATGGGATGTGGCGACTAAAAACGCCACCACACTTGAAGGCCATACGCAGGCGGTCAGTTCTGTCGCGTTCTCGCCAGATGAGGATGAAACGCTACTCGCTTCCGGGTCTCTGAATGGCACAATCCTCCTGTGGGACACAGCGAAGAGAGAGCAGATTACCACCCTTGATGGACATTCAGGAGATGTCTTTTCTGTGTCGTTTTCCCCAGATGGGAGGCTGATAGCTTCCGGGTCTTTGGATGGCACAATTCTGCTATGGGATATTGCGACTGGAAACACCTCCACACTTGAGGGACAGGCGGTCAGTTCTGTCGCATTCTCGCCCGATGAGGATGAAACACTACTCGCTTCTGGATCTTTGGATGGCACCCTCCTCCTGTGGAACATTGCGACTGGAAACACCTCCACACTTGAGGGACAAGCGATCAGTTCTATCGCGTTCTCGCCCGATGGGACAATACTCGCTTCCGGATCTCTGGATGGCACAATTCTACTGTGGGACGTAGCAACGCGCACAACGACCACTACCCTTGAAGGGCATACGCAGGTAGTCAGTTCTATGGCATTTTCGCAGGATGAGGATGGACTACTCGCTTCTGGATCAGTAGATGGCACGATCCTACTGTGGGACGTAACCACGCGCACAATAACCGCCACTCTTAAAGGACATACAGAGGTGGTCAGTTCTGTATCCTTTTCACCCGATGGAACAATACTATCCTCCGGGTCTCTGGATGACACGGTTCTGCTGTGGGACGTAGCAACGGGAAACGCTACTCTCCTTGAAGGACATACGGACAACGTCTTTTCCGTGGCGTTCTCCCCAGATGGAACACTGCTATCTTCCGGATCAGAGGATGGCACAATCCTCCTGTGGGATATGTCGCCGTATCTCACACCTCAAACGCCTAATCCCGACTTTGATGGCGATGGAACCGTTGGCTTCGCCGACTTTTTGCTGTTCGTAGCATTATTTGGATTAAACCAGGACGATGAGGCATATCGAGCGCGGTATGATCTGGATCGAGATGGCACCATTGGATTTGGCGATTTCCTGATCTTTGCCAATGCCTTCTCCTCGAATTAACTATTGCTCTGATCGCGGACCTAATGTTAGCCCTGAGTGGCAAAACTATCCACACGGTTACTCATGAAACCTCCTCTTAAATTTTTCTCCTTCATACTCGGTATCACCAGTCTGCTGAGCCTGATCTTTTTGATTTACCCGCGTTCGTTATCCCCGCAGACCAGCAGCGTGGCCTTAGAGACCGCTGCGCCACCTTCTCTCGACTTTGACGGCAGTGGGATTGTGGATTTTCCCGACTTTTTGATGTTTATAAACGCGTTTGGATCTGAGGAGGGCCAGGATAAGTATGAGACAAAATACGACCTCAATAGCGATGGCAAAATTGCTTTTGAAGACTTTCTAATTTTAACCGACAACTTTGGAAAAAACGTTGTAGCACAAAAGTCTCCAACGTCATCGGGTCAGGACGCGAGCACGACTCAAAGCATGGCGGAGAATACGGGGACCACCGGTGCGACATTGCCCGTTACTGCGCTGGAGGAATCGGTGGCCGCATCAACGCCACAGCCATTGACAGAAGCAACATTGGATGGCAGTGTGATCACCCTGACGCTGGGCAAAGCTACTTACGAGTCATTTTTCTTCGACATTCAAGGTAACGTGAAGGTATCGGGCATTGCTGGCGTAAGTGTGGGCACGTTTGATATAGATCGCGTGAGCGATACAGTGGTAACCATTGAGCTTACATTCAATGGCGACCTCACCACCAATGGCACGCTGACTTTCACGGTAGAGGCAGGTGCCATAGCCAACTATAGCGGGTCTGCACTCACTGCGACATTGCCCGTTACCGCTGGCTCTGGTAACGGAGGCCAACCACCACAACCACCGCCGCAACCACCACAACCACCGCCGGGCGGGGGCACGCCCACTGGAAGTCCCGATCTAATTGTCGAAACACCTACAGTCAGCGATAGCAGTCCGGATGCAGGTGCATCCTTTACCCTGAGTGCAACTGTTCGCAATCAGGGCGGCAGTCGGTCTGCCTCTACCACATTGCGCTATTATCTCTCAACCGATCAGACCATCACAACAGGCGATACGGAAGTAGAAACCGACTATGTAAGCCGCCTTAATTCTTCTGCAATTAGTGATGAGTTCGCTCGGATAGAAGCACCATTGAGTGAAGGCACGTATTACTATGGCGCCTGTGTCGAGGCTGTTACTGGCGAATCCGACACAGGTAACAACTGCTCCAGTGCGGTCACCGTCACTGTTCTCGGCTCCGATTTAATCGTTGAATCGCCTACAGCCAGCGATAGTAGCCCGGGGCCAGGCGCATCCTTCACGTTGAGTGCGACTGTTCGCAATCAGGGTGGTGGCGCGGCTGCCTCTACTACATTGCGCTATTATCTCTCAACCGATCAGACCATCACGACTGGTGATACGGAGGTAGATACGGACTATGTGACCAGCCTCGATCCTTCTGAAACCAGCGATGAGCGGGCTTATTTGAATGCCCCATCAAGCGAGGGCACGTATTACTACGGCGCCTGTGTCGAAAGCGTCATCGGGGAGAGCGATACGAATAACAACTGCTCCAGTGCTATCACCGTCACTGTTAGTGGCTCTGACTTAATCGTCGAATCGCCTACAGTCAGCGAAAGTAACCCAAAGGCAGGTGCATCCTTCAGGCTATATGCCACTGTTCGCAATCAGGGTGGCAGTCGGTCTGCCTCTACCACATTGCGCTATTATCTCTCAACCGATGTGACGATCAATACGAACGATCAGGAAGTAGAAAACGACTACGTGAGCCGCCTTGCCCCTTCTGAAACCAGCGAGGAATCTGCTTATTTGAATGCCCCGTCGAGTGCGGGCACGTATTACTACGGCGCCTGTGTCGAGGCTGTCACTGACGAATCTGACACAAGTAACAACTGCTCCAGTGCGGTCACCGTCACTGTGGGCGGCACAACTCCCCCACCCCCACCTACCCCCAACCAGCCTCCAGTATTCAGCGAGGGCACGAGCACAACCCGCAGCATCGCAGAGAACACAGGCGCAGGGCAGAACATCGGAAATCTGATCAGTGCAACAGATGACGACGGAGACCGCCTCACCTATAACCTCGAAGGCACGGATGCCAGAGCCTTTACCATCCTCTCTAATAGTGGTCAACTCAGGACCCGATCAGGTGTGACGTATGACTACGAAACAAAGAACAGTTATTCAGTAACCGTGAGGGCACAGGACAACAAAGGCGGCAGTGCGACCATCGCCGTGACCATCACTCTCACCGATGAGAACGAAACACCGGGCAGGCCAGATGCGCCCACAGTCACAGCCTCAACATTGAACAGCCTGAGCCTGCGCTGGACAGCACCGACGAGCTCAGGGTCTGCCATCACCGACTACGACATGCAATACAGGGAGGCAGGAGGCAGCTTCACCGACTGGCCCCATACTGGAACTGGCACTAATACGACAATCACGGGCTTGACCGCAAACACCCGTTACGAGGTACAGGTACGAGCGCGCAATGCACAAGGCGTGAGCAACTGGTCGCCATCGGCTACCGGAACGACCACAGCCAATCAGTCCCCAGTATTCAGCGAAGAAACCAGTACGACCCGCAGCATAGCCGAGAACACAGGCGCAGGTCAGAACATCGGAAACCCGGTCAGTGCGACAGATGGCGACAATGACCAGATTACCTACAGCCTCGAAGGCAGGGATGCTTCTGCATTCACTGTCCAGTCCAATAGCGGCCAACTCAAAACCAGACCAGGTCAGACGTATGACTATGAGACAAAGGACAGCTATTCGGTAACCGTGCGGGCGCAGGACGGCAAAGGCGGCAGTACCGATGAGAACGAACCCCCGGGCAGACCTGCTGCACCCACAGTCACGGCTTCATCAAATAGTCTGAGCGTGCGCTGGACAGCACCTGGGAATACAGGTCCTGCCATTAGCGACTACGATGTGCAGTACAGGACGACAGGCGGCAACTTCACCGACTGGCCCCATACTGGTACGAATACGAACACGACAATCACGGGATTGACAGCTAATACCAGTTACGAGGTACAGGCACGAGCGACCAATGACGAAGGCACGGGCGATTGGTCGCCATCGGGCAGTGGGACGACCAGTAGTGTTGGTGCTAATAATCCCGATCTGATTGTCGAATCACCTTCGGTCGATAATAACACCCTTTCACCCGAGCAAGCTTTCAGACTCAGTGCGTCTGTTCGCAATCGGGGTGGGGAGCGGTCTTCCTCCACAACATTGCGCTATTATCTGTCAACCGACAATACGATCACGACAAGTGATACAGAAGTGGGTACGGACTACGTGAGCCGCCTTGATGCTTCCAGGACCAGTGATGAGTCTGTTCGTTTGAATGCTCCATCAAGTGAGGGCACACATTACTACGGAGCCTGTGTCGAAAGCGTCAGCGGGGAGAGCGATACGGGTAACAACTGCTCCAGTGCTGTCGCCGTCACTGTTCTTGGTTCTGACTTAATCGTCGAATCGCCTTCGGTCAGCAATAGTAGTCCGGGACCAGGTGCATCCTTCACATTGCATGCAACTGTTCGCAATCAGGGTGGCGGGCGATCTTCCTCTACGACATTGCGCTATTATCTGTCAACCGACGAGACGATTGACCAGAGCGATACAGAAATAGATACGGACTATGTTAGCTCCCTTGATCCTTCTGAAACCAGTGATGAGTCGGATTTCTTGTCAGCTCCGTCAAGTGCTGGCAGATATTACTACGGAGCCTGTGTCGAGGCAGTCACTGGCGAATCCGACACGGGTAACAACTGCTCCAGTGCGGTCATCGTGACCGTAAGGAGCGCTCCTCCTCCTCCCGCACCCAATCAGCCTCCAGTATTCAGCGAGGGCACGAACACGACCCGCAGCATAGCCGAGAACACAGGCGCAGGGCAGAACATCGGAAACCCGGTCAGCGCGACAGATAGCGACAACGACCGACTCACCTACAGCCTCGGCGGCAGGGATGCCTCTGCATTTACCATAGTCTCAGGCAGCGGTCAGCTCAGGACCCGATCAGGCGTGACGTATGACTATGAGACAAAGGATACCTATTCGGTAACCGTGCGAGTACAGGATGGTGAAGGCGGCAGTGCGACCATTAGCGTGGAGATCACCCTCACCGATGAGAATGAACCACCAGATAGACCTGATGCACCTGTAGTCACAGCCTCGACCTTGAACAGCCTGAGCCTGCGCTGGACAGCACCAACTAATCCTGGACCTGCCATCAGCGAATACGATGTACAATACAAGGAAGCAGGAAGTAGCTTCACCGACTGGCCCCATACTGGGACTGGCACTACGACAACAATTACGGGCTTGACCGCAAACACCAATTACGAAGTACAGGTGCGCGCACGCAATGCCCAAGGCGAAAGTTCCTGGTCGCCATCGGTTACCGGGACAACCATAGCCAATCAATCTCCAGTATTCAGCGAGGGAACGAGTACAACCCGCAGCATAGCCGAGAACACAGGCACAGGTCAGAACATCGGAAATCCGGTCAGCGCGACAGATGGCGACAGTGACCCGCTCACCTACAGCCTCGAAGGCAGGGACGCCTCTGCATTTACCATAGTCTCAGGCAGTGGGCAACTCAGTACCCAATCAGGTGAGACATATGACTACGAGACGAAAGATACCTATTCGGTAGCGGCAGTGCGACCATCGCCGTGACCATCACTCTCACCGATGAGAACGAACCCCCGGGCAGACCTGCTGCACCCACAGTTACAACCTCATCTAATACCCTGAGCGTGCGCTGGACAGCACCGGGAAATACCGGTCCAGCTATCAGCGACTACGACGTACAGTACAGAGCAGCAGGTGGCAACTTCACCGATTGGTCCCATATTGGGCCGGGTCTGAGCACGACAATCACGGGCTTGATGCCTGAGACCACTTACGAGGTACAGGTGCGGGCGACCAATGACGAAGGCACGAGCAGCTGGTCGCCATCGGGTAATGGCACAACCAGTCGTCCCGCTCCCGGCTTTGCCCCGGTAGATCAGAATGCATTCAATACATTTATTAGCAACAAAGTCCTATCCGTAGAATCCTATTATATCGAATTCTTGTCTGCTGGCCGCTTTGAGGAAAACAATGCATATCCGGGAAGCTATACATTTTCAAATACCGGCTCGAATACTGGCATACTTACGCAAAACTATGATGGGGGGCATTTGGGTGGTACCTGTACAATCGAAATGACCTTCTCCTCAACAACCACAGGTACTTTACGCGCCAAATGTGGTAGCGAACAAAACTACGATTCATCCCAAGAGTGGCGGTTTTCCGACCCGCCCGATCCCAATGCCTTCAATATCGAAGTCATTTGGGTCGGCAGCGAGCCATCTGAAGCTCACCAGGCAGCCTTCAATGCCGCGGTTACGCGTTGGGAGAACATTATCACGAGCGATATCCCCGATGTTTTTGTTAGTTCAGATGAGGGGGGAGAGATAGACGGCGTTAAGGTCTTCGGTCTCGTAGATGATCTGAGGATCTACGCACGCCTCACTAATATTGATGGCCCGGGTGAAACTCTGGGGAGTGCTGGTCCTCGAGAAACGCGCGGGCAATCAAAATTGCCGATTGTAGCACAAATGAAATTTGACACGTCTGACCTGGGCGATTTTACACTTGAAGCTCTGCAAGATCTCTATCTGCATGAGATGGGTCATTGTTTGGGAATCGGTACTGCGTGGAAACCCCTCGGCCTGTTAAAAAATCCGTCAATTGACTACATCTTTTTTATAGTTCCTATAGAGGTAGATGATGCCGATACGCATTTCGCGGGTGCAAGTGCGATTGGAGCGTTCAATGACGCAGGCGGAACGAACTACGCAGATGGAAAGGTGCCGGTGGAGAATGAGAAAGGGGGACCGGGTACACGAGACGGTCATTGGCGGCAGTCTGTATTCGGCCCCCATGAACTCATGGAGGGATTTGCTTCTCCCGGTGCTGCGATGCGCCAACCATTGAGCGCGATCACAATCCAGTCTCTGTCCGACCTGGGCTACGTCGTCGATGTCAGCCAGGCTGATGCATACACGCTGCCCTCTCCTACCGCTGCTAAATTGGCGATAGCATCTGAGAACCTGATCCCGATCAACTGCCTCCTGACAGAACCCACCGGCGAGATTGATGAGTACAAGCAGATCGAGTTGAAACCCAAACGCTTGAATATGCGTGAGGATCAATGAGCGAACATGAAGTACGCCTGACAATGGCCTGATTGCCATGCTACAGACGCAATCCGAATAAGACTTGTTCCTCTTTAATAAGGACGATATATTGGCTTTAAAACGATATATCGTTTTTTTTAAAATTCTGTAATTTATTGAGATATGTGCATAAAATGATTTGACTTGCCACAAGTTGGCTGAGAGCGAATCGATCTTTCAAAGCCGAGAACCAGATGACGGACAAAAAGTTATATGCAACCAAATGCAGAATAGTTCAAAGCCTGTTTGTTTTTGTCTTCTGTTTCGGTTTTGCCTTGTCTATCACGCTGCCTTCTTTTGCACAACAGAAGCCCCGAGTCGCACTCGTGCTCAGTGGAGGAGGCGCGCGTGGAGGGGCACATATCGGCGTATTGCGCGTGCTCGAGCGCGAAGGCATACCCATTGATTTGGTCGTGGGCGTGAGTTATGGCGCTCTGGTGGGCGGCCTGTACGCTGCCGGATACTCTGTTGATAATGTCGAACGCATTATTGTGGGAACAGACTGGTGGGAAATAACCAACAATAGCCCCAACCGCCGTCTGTCGAATTTGAATCGCAAACCAATAGCTGATCGCCAGATGCTTGCATTGCGCCTCGATAAACTGAACCTGAAATTGCCCTATGGGGTTTTTGCCGGACAAAAAATTCAGCATTTTCTCAATCAATTGACCCTTGGCGCAATTTATCGGGCGAGAAACGATTTTGATCGGCTCTCAACGCCTTTTCGCGCAATAGCAACAGATATTTTATCTGGCGAACAGGTCGTGATTAAAAATGGCTCGCTCGGCACGGCAATCAGAGCGAGTATTTCTGTTCCCGGGGTATTTGCGCCGATAAGCACAGAACAAACCCATCTCGTCGATGGCGGCATTGTCAATAATCTGCCTGTAGATGTCGCATTAGACGCTGGTGCTGATTTTGTTATTGCCGTGGATTGTGCCACGCCTTTGCGCACCCAAAAGCACGAAATTGAAGATATCATCGACGTCATAGATCAAGCTGTTAGTTTTCGAATTGAAGAAAAAAAAATTGCAAATCGAAAACGTGCCCATGTGCTGATAACCCCTGATTTAAAAAAATTTGATGGTGGCGATTTTAATCTGTCATATACCTTAATCCCAATTGGCGAAAAAGAAGCCGAAAAACATATAGATGCGATCTGGAAGGCCCTGCAAACACTCGGAATTTCAAAACGCGTTGAAAAGTCGAGACCGTCAATATTACCAGATGATTTTGATTTCAGAACCTGGGTAGATATACCATCGGATATTGTAATTGACCGGGTGCGAATTGAGGGTTTAGAGCGCTATTCACAAGAGGTATTTACATCGCGATTGGAAAAGTTTGTGAACAAGCCGATATCGTTCCGGAAACTGGAAAACGAATCTGGCCGGTTCTATGCGACCGGATTATTTCAAACGGTAGATTACGAAGTCATCTACCATGAAAACTATACCGAATTGGTTTTTCAGGTGCTTGAAAACCCCCCCAGTGAGCTGAAAATAGGACTTCATTACGACAATGATTTTGGGGTTTCGGCACTGACCGAGCTTGCACATCAAAATGCTTATGGCCCCGTAGCAGAGTTTTATTTTCGCGGTCTGTTGGGCAATTTGAATTTTGCTGAAATGGATTTAATTTTTCGCTCATCCAAGCGCCTGGGTTTCCTTGGGCAGATTCAAGGTTGGAATCAAGACCGGTTGTATTTTCAAAATGGGCAACGCCAGGACGCGTATAACGAGAAGCGTTTTCGCGCGCGATTGGGCATGCAGGTTTTGTTCCACAGTTGGGGAGGTTTCAAAGTGGGGTATCAAGTCGAGCATGTCCGCATTCGCGATGCGGACAGTTCAATAGGCAATGCGTCTAAAGATCTGCCCGCCTTGTGGTTATCCGCAGGTATTGACACGCGAGACGACGCGTTTTTGACAAGACACGGCATCTATTTTCAAACGCAAGCAAAATGGGTTCATCGGACTTTTTCACATAAGCAGGTGCAAACACAACTCGCGTACTTCGCCAGCCCCCATCCGCAATTGAGTGTGGGCCTCTGGTCTCACGGAGGCTATATGACACAGTCCGCGCCGATTTATGAACACTTCGCATTAGGTGGTGCAGGACACTTTAGTAACGCAGCATTGCGCGTTGTCGGTCTTCAACGAGATGAACTGAGAGTTCCCAGGTTCGTATCGGCGGGCATTTCTATTTGGAGCCACAAGAAATTTTGGGGAGCCATACCGCTCAGTGCTGTCGGAATTTTTTATCAGGGCGGTCTGTACAACAATCCGGATCAGCCAAATACCCGTATTCACGGCTTTGGTATTGGTGGTTATATCAGCACAACGTTTTTAGGCCCCATTCGCATTGATATTGTGAGCACAGAAAAAAAAGATATCGAGATTTATACCGCAGTCGGATATGCATTTTGATGCGTCATTCCAACTTCGGGTTATCCCAATCACCATGAAACGAAAGGATAAAAATGGTATTTCCCAAACAGAACGCTATTTTATTCTTGTTGGTGCTCGCTTTTTCTGTTCCGATAGAATCCACACCTGATGAGGATTCACCTGCTCCAGGGCACAGGATTCACCGATCTATTCCTCCGCAGGGAGCCAGAACCCACATGGTGGTTCCAGGGGAAAGGTTCCGGGCTGGCGGGTTCAAACGCTGGTTCTACGGCAGCAATAACCGGGACCTCTGGACTACCCCTATCGAGGTTGCCGTCCTCGACCTCGACAAAGTAGGAGGTGGCTTGACACCGCTTCGCACCGGCGGATTCGGGCAGTCCATCTCGCTTCACTTTACAGGGAAAGACGGCCGCCGCTATACGGTTCGTTCCCTGGATAAAGATCCCACCAAAAGAATATGGGATGAACTCAAGGATTCCATTGTAGATGACGTCCTTCAGGACTTGATCAGCGCGCTTTTACCAACAGGGGCACTCGTGGCTGATCCGCTTATGGAAGCCACTGGTATTCTCCATTCCAAACATACGCTCGTAGTCATTCCGGATGATCCAAGGCTGGGAGAGTACCGCAAAGAGTTTGCCGGCCTTATCGGAACGCTGCAAGAACACCCGTCTGAAGGGCCGGACGATACACCCGGCTTTGCGGGTTCCCGGAGGGTCAGCGGAACGGAGAGGCTGTGGGAACACCTTGAAGAAAGTCCCTGCAACCGCATCGATGCCCGTGCCTATCTAAAAGCAAAACTGATGGATCTTTTTATCGGCGACAAGGACCGCCATTACGGCCAGTGGAGGTGGGCGCAATTCCCCGATGGCGATTGTTATACATGGCTTCCAATACCCGAAGACCGCGACCAGGCTTTTATCGGCTTCAAGGGATTTGCTATGGCAATGGCACGCAAAAGACTCCCCAGACAAATCAAATTCGAAGACGAATATCCGAGCCTGGTAGGCCTATCGACCACTGGTTGGGAGATGGACCGCGAGTTTCTGTCCGAACTCAATAAGAGCACCTGGGATTCAGTAGTAACGGCGTTTTGCAATGACCTGCCCGACCAGGTTATCGAGGATGCCGTGCGGAGGCTTCCACCACCGTATTACAAGATGATCGGAGAAACGCTTACACAAGCCCTCAAATCGAGGCGGGACGCATTGCCTGATTTTGCCAGCAGATACTATGAATTGATTACCCACCAGGTCGAAATCCAGGCGACCGATAAGGACGAGTACGCCCAGTGTGAACACCTGCCGAGCGGCGATCTCCTGGTCCGTATCGGTCTAAGGGAAGGTACTGGAGAAAAAAAGAAGACACCCTATTTCCAAAGAACTTTCCATCCCCAGGAAACCAGGGAAGTCCGAATATATCTCCGGGGCGGGGATGACCGTGCGGAAATATCGGGGACAAAGGGACAGATTGTCGTTCGCATTGATGGTGGCGGTGGGGATGACACACTTACAAACTCATCTGCTGGTTCAAAGATCCGGTTTTATGATTATCGTAGAAAAAATCAGTTCGCCAAAGGCAAGGGCGCGAAAATCGACGAACGACCCTACAAGCGTCCTCCCGCGCGGCTTCTCCGTGCGAGATATGCACTGGATTGGGGCGGACAGACTGCCACTGCTCCGATTATCAGGGTAAATCCGGATCTCGATGTATTCTTGGGTATGACCTACCATCGACAGTATTTCGGCTATCGAAAAGACCCTTTTTCTTCGCAACACTTTTTTAAGATCGGACTGGCGAAAGACAATGATCTCGAGGGAATCAAGCTCTTTGCCTCCTATACCGGAAACTTTCGCGAATTCATGCGCGACTTCGACGCGAGAATCTACTTAAAGTACTCCGGAATCCAGATAATCCGGTTCAACGGATTCGGTAACAAAACAGAAATTCCTGAGCCGTCTTCCTTTTATAAGGTGGAACAAAATCATTTCGTTTTCGCACCGGCCCTCGAATTTCGAGCGGGAGATTATAAAGGAGATATGCCTCATGTTGGTATGGGATCGCTTCGCTCGAAATTAACCATTGACTTTGGGCCGATTATCAAGTATTCAAACACACCCTTCAGTTCCAACAGTGAAAAATATATCGGTTCGCGCGATCACCCACTGTACGGTACGGATTCCTTTGGTCAGGTAGGCGCACTGGGTGAAGTCGTGTACGACACGCGCAACAGTTTAGGGTATCCCACTCAGGGGGTCAGGGTCAGGGTTGCCGGAGACATCTATCCAGGAGTCTGGGATGTAGAATCGACCTTTGGTAGTATAGATGGGGCAGCCAGTACTTACCTGACTGCTCCTATTCCGACCACCCCGACCCTTGTCTTAAGAGCGGGTGGCAAGAAGGTGTGGGGAACCTTTCCCTTCCACGAGAGTGCCTTTCTGGGCGGATCTGGTTTTGTCGGCGGTGGCATATCCAGTGGCAATTTGCGCGGTTTCCGGAAAAACCGGTTCGCTGGAGAGACTGCGCTGTATGGAAATTCCGAACTGCGACTGGTTCTGACAAAAATCAAGCTTCTGGTGTTGGGAGAGTTGGGCGTGTTCGGTGCGGCCGATGCTGGCCGGGTGATTTATGACGGAGATCCGGACAATGCAGATAAATGGCACAACAGTATCGGAGGTGGATTCTGGCTGTCTTTTCTCCAGCGCCAGCAGACCTTGAGCGCGGCAATCGTAAAAGGCGATGACTTGGCGGGCGTATATCTGCGCGCTGGCTTTATGTTTTAGCTAATAAAGGAGGATGCGATGCTCAACAACATCATCATACGTCTCGCCATCTACTATATCACCTGGCTTTTGATTCTCAACGCAATTTTTCACATATTCCCCGAAATTCTCCATTACGTCGCCCAGGAGCGTGAACGCATCTTTGTAGGAACATCCTTTGATTCCGGGGTCGATGCGGCCGTTCCGCTTGGAAACATCAAAGAAGGGGTAAACCGGCTCGCCGATCCGGAACACACGATTCCAGTTGTGGTCGCTTTGGTACTCGCCTTCGCGGTTACCCTCCCAATTACCTGGGTATATGCCTGGACGCATTCGTCCAAAAAATACAGCCAATCCTTTGTACAAACTCTGCTCGTGATACCTGTCGCCATCTCACTGGTTGTTTTTTTGGTGAAGGGTAGTCTCGCCCTTGCGTTCAGTCTGGCGGGTATCGTGGCCGCTGTCACCTTTCGGCTCTCACTCAAATCGACCATAGAGGGCGTGTACATGTTTATGGTCATCGGGATAGGGCTGGCGGCCGGCACCCAGCTTACGACTGTGGCCTACATCGCATCGCTGGCTTTCGTCACCATAACACTGGGCGTGTGGAAAACCAATTATGGCGCGCAACCACCAGTACTATCCGGCTGGAGAATTGTTTCACCTGATCACTCAGCCCAGACCTCTGGATCAAAGGCCATTACCACCGGAAATCCCTATTATGCTCGGATAGAAGTACATACAACGAAGGTCAAAGCAGCGCAAAAAGCAACAGCTCAAATCCTGAAATCCGGAACCAACCAGTGGCAGGTAGCAGACGTGATCGAGAAAGAGGATGGAACGACCATCATTGTGTATGATGTTTCGTTAAAACAATCCGTCGATCTGCCTTCCCTCATCCAGGATATTGAAAAGAGCAAAAAGTCGATTTTAAAAGCATATCAAAACGCAACGCTGACTAAAGTTTAAAATTGAAGGTTGTAAAATGAAGAATCACACAGACAAATTTTTACTGGGCTTCCTTGGTTTTGGCATTTTGCTCTACCTGTTGTCGATGGGCATTGGCAAAGATCCATCTTCAGATTTTAGTGGGAATTCGTCAAACGCAGATCCTGATACTCTGACCGTCCGCCCTTTAGCGGACACAATGGCGGTATTAGAAGAAGAAATATCTCCCGAAAACTATACACTAAACGAAGATACCGCTTCAGATACTTCCATCATCACCCCTTCGGCGGATACAATGGCAGTATTACAAAGGAATATATCTCTCGAAAGCTATACACTAAACGAAGATACCGCGACGCACTGGAAACTTCCCGAGCATCTCGAGGAGATCTCAGGTTTGGCAATGACCCGAGACAACCGACTCCTATCGCACAATGATGAAAGAGGGGTCATTTTCGAGATCGATTATCAGAATGGGTCAATCGCAAAATCATTCCAACTATCGGACATGAAGAACCCGGTTGCCAGTGATTTTGAGGGCATTGCAACAATTGACGACCAGATCTATTTGGTCACGAGTTCAGGGCGACTATATGAGTCTCGCGAGGGAACTGCTGGCGAGTCCGTTCTCTTCAATGTTTATACGACTGGGGTCGGCAGAGATTGCGAAATAGAGGGCCTGGCGTATGACGAGAGCAAGCGGGTACTCTTACTGATGTGCAAGGACGCTCGCAGCGCAGACATGGAAGGACAGTTGGCAATATATCATTGGTCAATTGACGAGAAACAACTAAGTGTAGATGCACATACCATAATACCTGTCGCTGAATTCTCTCAGCATATCAAAGGAAAAAAATTTCAACCTTCGGGAATCGAGCGACATCCAATATCGGGAAATTACTTTATCGTAGCTGCCCGTCAGGGAGCTATCGCGGAGATCACGCCAGGGGGCAAGGTCGTTGCAGTCAGAGAGTTTCTCGCCCAATGGCATCGTCAGGTTGAAGGTATTACCTTCGCGGCGGACGGCACGCTAATCGTTTCCGATGAAGGCGCGGGGAAGAGAGCGCGACTAACCCTTTATCCGGTCTCGGGTAGTCGGCAATAAAAAAAGGACACACAATGGCACATTCAAAACCCAACCTGCTCTACATCCACTCCGACCAGCACGATCCTTATGTGACGGGCTGTTATGGAGACAAAATCGTTCAAACCCCCCATCTCGACAGCCTCGCGGCAAATGGCGTTGTATTTGAAAACTGCTACTGCCCCTCACCGATATGCGTACCCTCGCGCATGTCCATGTTATCGGGGCGCTATCCCTTTGAAAACGAAGTGTGGACAAACGGGCACATACTCAACTCGAGCATTCCCACATTTGCCCATGCCATGGGCGCGGGAGGCTATGACCCCGTTCTTGTAGGACGCATGCATTCCAACGGGCCAGATCAGCTACACGGATATGCCCAGCGCCTTGTAGGCGATCACGGACCCAATCATTCCGGTGGCGGCGGCGTCAACCACGGGATGCTCTCCGGCACAGCAGGTCCCGCTCGCGTCAGCCTGACGAAATCGGGTATCGGGCAAAGTGCGTATCAGGTACACGACGAAGACGTAACCGCAGCAACCGTCGCATACCTCGACCGCCTGGGCGTAAAAAAACGCGCTGGACAACCCGCAGAACCCTTCTCTCTAAGCGTTGGCTTTATGCTGCCCCACCAGCCATTTGTCGCGCGCCGCGCCGACTACAAACGCTACGATGGTCGCGTACCGCCCCCCGCCATCTCTGTCCCTTTCTCCGACGACCTGCATCCCCACATCAAACACTGGCGCGAACGCTGCGGCATTGCAACCGTCACAGAAGCCGAAATCCACCGCGCGCGCACGGCATACTGGGCACTCGTTGATCGCATGGATTACATGATCGGGCAGATCCTTACAGCCCTCCGTCAAAACGAATTGCTCGAAAACACCCTCGTCATTTACATGTCAGACCACGGCGAACAAGCTGGCGAACACGGCCTGTGGTGGAAACAAACCTTCTACGAACACTCCGCCAAAGTACCCGCCATCCTCTCCTGGCCCGGTCACCTGCCCGAAGGCAAACACTTTGACAACGTCATCTCTTCTGTCGATCTCAACGCCACCATGATCGACGCCCTGCAATGCCCCGAACTCCCCCACTCTCGCGGACGCTCACTCCTGCCCTTGATGCGCGGCGAAAACACATCCTGGGACAACCTCGCCTTCTCCGAATTTTGTCAGGATAGAGCAGGCGGTGGCGGTCCCTTCTCAGCCGAAGGCGTGTACCAGCGCATGATTCGGCAGGACAAATGGAAATTCAATTACTACCACAATCAGCCCTGTCAACTCTTCAACCTGAAAGAAGACCCCAACGAATTGCACGACCGCGCAAATGACCTCACTTGTCAAAGCCTGATCAAAAATTTCACCGCCCGCATCCTCGATGGCTGGGATCCCGACGCCATCGCATCTCAGATCGCTGCCCGAAACAGAGACACCCGCATCCTCACAGCCTGGGCGCGCCATACCAAACCCACAGATACGATCCGCTGGGAATTGCGCCCCGAAATGGATTATCTTGAGTAAAAAAACCGAACTCACCAGACTTGATTTGGCCTGCTGGGGCGGGTTTATGATGTTTGCCACCAGTGGTGTCGTCACCCCAATATGCCTGCCCGAAATATCCAGAACCCTGTCCATCTCCCTCTCTGAAAGCGGCGGTCTGGAAACCGCGCGGACATGTCTTTTGCTCGTCGTCTTAATCCTGTCTGGCATCCTCGCGCGCAAATGGGGCAAAAAACAGTTTGTGATCTGGGGACAATATCTCCTCGCCATCGGCCTTCTCATGATCAGCTATGCCGACAGCTACCCCATGCTCATCCTGTCCCTCATGGTCACTGGCATTGGCGGCGGATTCACCGAAGCCCTCATCAATCCCCTGATCATCGACATTCACCCCAAAGACTCGGGCAAATACCTCAACATCACCAACGCCTTTTACCCCGTCGGCGTCATGGTCTCCGCGCTCCTCTTTGGCGAACTCCTGACCCTCGGATATTCCTGGCAGCTCGTATTCCGCATTGCTGCAGTAGGCGCGCTTTTCATGGGCATCATATTCCACCTATCGCGTTTTCCCATCCCCGTATCAGATCAGCAATCGTCCAAACACCTGATTGCACAAATTCTCAAAACGCCCAAATTCTGGCTCTTTGCCATCGCCATATTTTTGGGCGCAGGTGTCGAAGCGGCATTCATATTCTGGAGCCGCAGCTATGTGGAAACCTATCTACAAGACATGCCCCGCGCTGGCGCAATCGCAGTCGTCGTCTTTGCCATCACAATGGCTCTGGGCCGCTTGCTTTCCGCAAAATTGTCCCAGATGATCCGCCTGAAAACCCTGATGCTCGGTTCCGCTATCCTCGGTGTCGTCGTCAGCAGCGGCATTCCCTTCTCCGAAAACCTGATCGGATTTTATATTCTGCTCCTTTTCGCCGGATTTGCAACCGCCTGTTTCTGGCCCACCATACTCGCCGAAGCAGCGGAACACCTGTCCTTTGACACCACCATGCTCTTTGTCGTACTCGCCTGCTTTGGCATTGCCGGATTTGGCCTCATCCCCTGGATCATGGGCGTCATCGGAGACAGTGCTGGCCTGAAAGCGGGCTTCGCAGTCATCCCCGGTCTCTTTATCGGTCTGATCGTTATTCTCGCCATCACAAGGCGTTAATTACTCCGGCGGCCAAACTGTTTGTTTGGTATATGCCTCTTTCAAATCGCGCCAATACCGCCTGCCCTTGTGAACCAGATTAGTCGGCGCAAACCGCTTGTTCAAACCCCTCTCGTGACTCGACCGCCCCGTATCAGTTCGATATTGCAACGTGAACCGCATCAATTGTGCGAGCAAATCAAACCGCACATCTGCATATTCTGGATCTGCCCAAACATTTGCGATCTCACCCGGATCATTGCGGTGATCGTACAATTCTCCCTCATCCAGGCTCCCGTAAAACACCAGCCGAAAATCGCGCGTGCGAATCGCCGACACCTTGCCTCCGGGATTACCCCAATCCCACTCGCAAAATGCCGCTTCTTTACCATCTGCCTTGCTATTCACAACCGGAACCAAATCGCGCCCATCGCGCCCATCGGGAACAGGAATATCGCAGAGCCGACACAATGTGGGATACCAATCAACCGATTCGACAATCGCATCACATGTCGCGCCCGAGGGTCCACCTGGATAACGCAGTACAAAAGGAATGCGGTGAATCGAATCGTAAATCCCAAAATTCTTGTGAAACAACCCGTGATCACCTGCAAAATCACCATGATCCGCGCAATACAATACCACGGTATTCTCCAACTCCCCCACCTCATCCAGATAATCCAGAACCCGACCAATCTCGGAATCAATCGCCGAAATCAGCGTGTAATAACTCGCCAAACAGCGCTTCAAGCGATCGGGATTGGGATCGGCCAGCGGATATCCACACCCATCGGCCAAACGCTTTTGCATAAACTCGGGCTTGCCGGCAAAACGGTGCTCAAAATAATCAACCGCACTATCTGGCAACACTATCTCATCGGGATCGTACATATCAAAATGCTCTGCCGCAGGCGCAATCGGCGCATGGGGCCTTTGAAAACTCATCTGCAAAAAAAACGGCCGATCATCGTCTCGCTCCTTCAAAAACGCCAGCGACTCATTGCCCGTATAATGCTCAATCGAATGCTGATATGGCAGTTTGGCCGGTGCACTGCCATCCATCGTATATTCCTGCCCGGGTCTGGCCGAGCCTTCTTCGTAAAAATCCGATAACCCCAGATCTTCCAGATACTTGAAATAGTGCGTCTCGGTTGGATCCAGGTGCGTCGCATCGCACAAATCCGTATATCGGATGCGCTCAAAACCATCTTCATCCCAGCGCCGAACCATGTGCGCCTTACCAATCACAGCCGTTTGGTACCCGTATCTCCGAAACTGACACGCCAGCGTATTGGGATTCGCTTCGGGAATCTCCGAATGATCATTGCCAAACATCCGATGCGTGTGGCAATACTGCCCGGTCATAAAACAGATCCGAGACGGTGAACAAATTGGGTTATTGCAAAAAGCTCGTGTAAACACCACGCCCTCATCCGCAATGCGGTCCATATTGGGGGTCTGGACATTTGGGTGCTCGGCAAATCCCACGCAATTGGCATTGTGCTGATCCGACATCAACCACAACACATTGGGCCTTCGCGCCATAAATTTCTCCTTTCAAAATGTATGTGTTTGCAGACTATGAGATAAAGCGTTAAATTGTCTCTGTTTGATGAAAATAAATCGATCTCTTGCATAGGAAAAACACCATGTTTTTTGACAACATCGCGCTCGGCGTACCCAGAATTTTGCTCCCAAATCCCGAAATCGACTGTAGCAAATGGGCAGTCATTGCCTGTGACCAGTATGTACACGACATATCGTATTGGGAAGAAGTCAAAAGTCTCGTGGAAGACACGCCCTCAACTCTGGACCTCATCTATCCCGAAGTCTATCTCTACGACGACGAACACGAAGAACGCATTGCCCGTGTCCACAGCAACATGAAACGCTTTGTCACTGATGGCATCTTCCGCGATGAAACCGAAGGCTTTTTGCTCGTCGATCGCATGCTGCCCTCGGGAAAATCGCGCAAAGGCCTCGTTGTCACCCTCGACCTCGAACATTACGACAGTCGCAGCCAGTCCAAAACCCTCATCCGCACGACCGAGGGCACCTATCCCAAAAACCTCGAAGCGCGTTTTGAAGTTCGTGGCAACGCCTCCCTCGAATCGCCGCATATTTTAGTACTCATCGACGATCCCAAAAAAGAAATTATCGAACCCCTCTTTGACGAAGGCCATCCCAAGATCGTCGATTTCGAACTCATGATGAACGGAGGACAACTCAAATATCACTTAATTGAAAATAAAAAAGACATCGCACGCATTGCCCAAAAACTCGCCAAACGCATTGAACCCGATTATATCCATCAAAAATACGGCGTAAAAAACGAAACACTCCTCTACGCCATGGGCGATGGCAACCACTCATTTGCCGCCGCGCAAAAAGCATGGAAAAAAATCAAATCAACACTCAATGATACACAACGCACAGCGCAACATCCAGCCAGACACGCCATGGTCGAACTGATCAATCTGCACGACGACGCGATAGATATAGAGCCTATCCACAGACTGATCACCCGCGTTGATCCACACACCGCATGCAACACCTTCGTCGCATTGCTCAATACATCAGGCTCCCAGGCCCGTCTGGAAAAAGTCACATCACCCGACGCGCAACATCGTCGCACCAAAGCCCTATCATCTGCATCCACCCATTGCCTCCCCCATCGCGCCGCGGGAGACCTGGGCATAATCGTAATTGAAAATCCATCTCAAAGAACCATACCCGAAACAATGGAAGCCGCGCTCGACCTGTTCACGCGAGAAAATACCGAAGCCGAAGTCGGATTCATCCACGGCGAAGACGTGATTGACGACCTGGGCAACAAACCCGACGCACTCGGTTTTTACATGCCACCCATTTCAAAAGACAGCGTATTCGAGTCCATTGTCCGCTATGGGGCCTATCCCCGAAAATCCATATCCATTGGACACGCCGACGAAAAACGCTATTATATGGAGTGTCGAAGCCTTGTCCGTAATATATAATACTTTCAATTGCTATTCAGATGTGAGGGATGTATGACTGAGCTATACGACATGGTCATTGTTGGCACTGGACCAGCAGGCGCGACAGCGGCGTTATATGCCCATCGCGCGGGACTCAATGTCTGTTTGGTAGATAAGGCGCGATTTCCGCGGGATAAAATCTGTGGCGACGCGCTATCGGGCAAAGTCGTATCGATTTTGCACGAACTCGACTTATTCGATCAGATCGCGCGATTGCCCGGCGCGACCATTCGAGAAGTCGTATTTGGCAGCCCGAATCACGTGGATGCGCGTGTGGATTTGCGACGGTATGATCATAAAGATCAAGCCACGGGTAAAATACTGCCCATGGAAGGGTTTGTGATCCGGCGCGAAGTACTGGATAATTTTCTTTTTCAAGAAGCGAAAAAAGTTGCGAACACCTGTTATGAGGAATTTGCCGTTAAAGATCTGATACGGAAAAACGAGCAAATTGTAGGTGTGCGCGGCGTGGTAGATGGAAAAGAACGAGAAATACGCAGCCGCGTCGTGCTCGGCTGCGATGGTTTTAATTCCATGGTCGCGCGCAAAGCGGGATTGTACGCCCATGAATCCGTGCATTGGGTCGTGGCAATTCGGCGTTATTACGAAAATGTGGCGGGATTGGGGGATCAAATCGAGTTGCATTTTGTAGATGAAGTCTTGCCGGGTTATTTCTGGATTTTTCCACTGGAAAATGGGACGGCAAATGTGGGCATTGGCATGCGTCACGATGTATTAAAAAAGCGGCGTGTGGATTTGAAGGTGGCATTGAACGAAGTAATCAACCGCTCGCCTTATGCCCATCGGTTCAAAAATGCGCGTCCAACAGAAGACCCGGTGGGATGGAATTTGCCAGTGGGAAGTACCCGTCGAAAAAGTTATGGGAATGGCGTATTGCTTTTGGGCGATGCCGCGGGATTGATCGACCCCTTTACGGGCGAGGGAATTGGCAATGCGTTGTATTCCGCGCGTTTTGCCGTGGATGCCGTGCAAGAAGCCATTGTCGCAGATGACTATTCAGAGACTTTTTTTAAGCGATACGAAGACCGATTATGGGATGCAATAGGCGATGAATTGGCGACCAGCACGCGAATGCAAAAAATGGGACAATGGCGTCCCCTCCTCAATTTTACCATCCACAAAGCCGCACACAACGACAAAGTGCGCGATCTAATCTGCGGCATGATGGCCAATGCCGTCCCAAAAAAACAACTCACCAATCCGCTATTTTATCTGAAATTGTTATTTAGTTAAACAAGCCAGGAAGAACACCTACCCCTGCATTAAGCAGAAGTTTATACAGGGCATCGCCCCTGCCGACCATCTCTAACCAAACGTCTTTTGCAGATATGCCAGATCGAGTTCGGGATAAACCGGGAATCGCGCGAGGAGATTACCGATCCTCTGTTGGGCGTATTCGAGCACACCATCCTGGATTCTGTACTGGACCTTGCTAAATTGCCCCGCGCTTCTGCCCCTCGTGAACTTCAATGGCCGTGCCTGGGTAAGTACATTGCCCATGACCGCGCCGATCTCCTGCATCTCCTCTGCCCCCATACCAAGCGTCGTAAGCGCCGGTGTCCCCACCCTGAGACCACTGGTGTACCATGGCCCATTGGGATCAAAGGGAATAGTATTCTTATTTAGCGTAATCCCGGCATCGCGGAGCAGAGTCTCGGCCTGACGACCCGTGAGATTAAAAGGCGTAACATCAATCTGTAGCAAATGATTGTCCGTTCCCCCTGTGAGAACCGTAAGCCCCGCGTCCATACACGCCTGTGCGAGCACCTGGGCATTATCGACAATTCTGGCGGCATACGCTTGAAACTCGGGCTTACTCGCTTCCTGAAACGCGACAGCTTTGGCAGCCATCACATGGGGCAAAGGACCCCCGAGCACCATCGGGCAACCTTTATCGACCTGCTCGGCAAATTCTTCCGTACACAAAACCATCCCCCCTCTGGGACCGCGCAGAGTTTTATGTGTGGTCGTCGTAACGACATGGGCATGGGCAACCGGATCAAAATCGCCCGCAAAAACCACGCCGGCAACCAACCCGGCAAAATGCGCCATATCGACCATAAAAACAGCCCCCACTTCATCGGCGATTTCCCGAAAAATGCGGAAATTAATCTTACGAGGATAAGCACTATAACCCGCTAAAAGAATCAAAGGTTTGACAGATCTGGCCTGGTCGCGGATTTCATCGTAGTCAATCAGGCCAGATTTTTTATTCACCGTGTATGCATGCGCCTCAAACATGCGCCCAGACACATTGATGCGATAGCCATGCGTGAGATGTCCCCCGGATGAAAGATCCAGCCCCAGGAGCTTTTGATTGCCCAATTGTGTGCGAAGCGCATCCCATGCTTTGGCCGAAAGATCAAATGGCGATTTCTGACCCATTTTTTCGAGCGCGACATCTTGAACACGCCCCGAGAGAATCGCCCAAAAAGCGACCATATTGGCATCTGCGCCCGAATGGGGTTGCACATAAGCGTGATCTGCACCAAACAGATCGCACGCCAGTTTTGAGGCCAGGCTCTCAATCGCATCTACATTATCACAACCAGCGTAAAAGCGGTGATCGGGAATGCCCTCGGCGTATTTATCGGTAAGCAAATTGCCCATAGCCAGTTGCGTGGGCAAAGAACAATAATTCTCGCTCGCAATCATTTTGAGATTCGAACGCTGGTCGGCCAATTCGCGCACAATATTTTTCGCCACATCGGGCGATACAGCAGCCACCTGTTCCAGCGAGGCCAAATAGGCGACAAATCCGGGATTTGGGGTGGGATTTTGAGACAGATAGTCGGCAAGAGGACTGGACATGGCTATTCTCCTCGTGTTTGGCCCGAATACAAAAATAGCCCGGGCTGTGTGTGGATTTTCATAAGCCCAGGCGATCGGCTATCAGATAAAGAGCACTGCGCTTCCCCGTGGTCGATTCCACGTTCATTCGCCAGTCACGCAGACCCTTGTCGAAAATCAATATACAGAATTGCAGACCAAAGTCAACGGTTTGTTGCAACAAGCCCTACTAAAATAACTCACGCAACCGCCGCCATTCACGGGGCGTAAAAAAACGCCAGCCCCACAAAATAAGGGGATAGCCCGCGATAAAGATGATACGTGCAATAATACCCTGTATTGACGTATCGTGAAGATGAGGAGACAACACGACAAACACAATCGTCCCCGCAACGCATATTTTGCCCAAACGCCCATACTCATAGGGCACTGGATAAAACCGACGCACGATAAGATAAAGCAAAATAACCATCAAAACATGTGCGATGAGCGTGCTATAAGCAGCGGCAATAAATCCGATTTTGGGCAAAAGGAGAATATTGATAACGATATTCACACACGCACCAGCGCCCACAATAAACGGCAAAGATCCCGCGCGACCTTTGGCATATACGCCAGCAGTGAGAATGATATAAAGACCGTAAAAGAAAAATGCCAGCCCCACCAGAGGGGCAACCCGTATGCCCTCGAGATAGATCTGTGCATTATCGCCAGCAATCAAAACGATAATTTCGCGTGCAAAAGTGGCTAAAATTAGACAGCCAAAAATGCCGAACAATGTGAAATACGTGGTGACGCGCGCGCACATCTGCCTCGTTTCGTCTTCCTCGGTTTCATCGAGCACGGCAGGTGCCCAGGCTGTGCGAAACGCTTTAACTATAAAAAAGAGGGGCATGCCGAGTTTGTAGGTAATGCCGTAAATACCCAGATCGTCGAGATCTAAAAAAAAACGGATCAGGAAGCGATCAGACAAATTGATGATGAGAACCAAAAGGGTCGATGGCAAAAAAGGGAAACCAAAACGCAGAAGTTCGCGAAACGCGTGCATATCAAAAGTTGGACGAATCAAGCGCAGACCAACGGGAAACATGACAATAAGAGCAAAAAGAGAACTGATGAGATTGGCTTCAAAAACCGCGATAGGACCGCGTCCGAGACTTGCGATAAAATAAGCGGTAAGGCCAAGTTGTAGCGTGTGTTGAATCACCCGCACAATCGCATAGTGAAAAGACCGCTGTCGGGCGCGACAAAGTGTGAAAAGGGGTTCTGACAGCGCATCCAAAAGGACAACGGCGGCAATAAGTTCGAATACCGCGCTATAATCCGCGCTGCCCAATAGATAACGCGCGAGACTCTCGGCATTGATCCAGACCAAACTCGACAGAATAACACCTGTGGCGAACAGTGCCCAAAATACAGAGCTAAATGCAGCGCGATATTTGCCGAGATCGGTCTTGCCAGATAAGAGTCTGATCAGCGCGGGATTGAGACCAAGAGAATAAAAAACCGCGCTAAATCCGATAAATGCAAATGCCAGAGACAAAATGCCATTGTCAGCAGGCGTGAGATGTCTGGCATAGACGGGTACGAGCAAAATGGACACAGCGCGACCGAGCAGGTCGCCCGTGCCATAGACCGCCGTGTGTTGTGCGAGGGATTTAATTCGAGAGAACATAGTTGACCGCTCAAAGCATCGACATTGGATCGACATTGATCGCCAGGGTGACACCACGCGATCGGCGTTTGTTAGGGGCAAATTGCGAGGCGGCTTCACGAGCGGCGGCATTGAGATGGCTGTGCGAATCGGACTTGAGCAAAACCTGCCAGCGATAGGTGCCCTGGATACGCGCGAGAGGGGCCTGTACGGGACCCAGAATTTCGACATCAGGAGGTGTTCGTTCGCGCAAAGTCTGCGCAATTATGCCAGCCGCACGTGTGACTTCGTGTTCATCTTTGCCCTTAAAAACCAGGAGCACCACGCGTCCAAAGGGCGGATAACCGAGGCTCTGACGCGCATTGAGTTCGCGCTGTGCAAAAGTTTCAAAATCGTGGCACTGCGTGCATTGCACGGCTTCGCCATCGGGCATATAAGTTTGAATAACGACTTCCCCCGGAATCTCGCCTCTCCCGGCGCGTCCACTAACCTGAGTCAGCAATTGAAATGTGCGTTCGCTAGCGCGAAAATCCGGCAGGTGAATACTCGTATCCGCAGAAATGACGCCTACGAGTGTCACGCCGGGAAAATCAAGTCCTTTGGCAATCATCTGCGTGCCGAGCAAAATATCGGCCTCGCCTCGAGAAAAGCGATCGAGTATGCGGTCATGCGCGCCCTTGCGGCTCGTGGTATCCACATCCATTCGCAAAACGCGCACACCGGGAAATTGAGCTTCAAGAGTCTCTTCAACGCGCTGTGTCCCCACGCCGAGAAAATGAAAATTGCTGCTGTGACACGACGGGCACGCCGAGGGCGATGGCTCAATATAACCGCAGTAATGACAGAGCATCAGGCGCCGAGCCGCGTGATAGGTCAGGGTAACATGACAGTGATCGCACTGGATACTTTCCCCGCAATCGGCGCATTGGACCGCAGGCGCGTACCCGCGCCGGTTTTGAAGCAAAATGGTGCGTTGACCTTTTTCAATGCGCTCGCGCATTTTTTCCCTCAATGGACGAGAAAACAAGCTACCGCCTTCATCCCGCATATCCACAAGTGTGACAGTGGGCATTGGGCGATTGTCGATGCGCTCTGGCAATATGAGAGAACTGAATTTTTGCGTCTGTGCATTGTGATGCGATTCGAGAGAAGGAGTTGCCGACCCCAGCACAATGGGCAACTTTTGCAGATGGGCGCGCATCACAGCGACATCGCGAGCATTGTATCGAGGTGCGGGGTCGTCTTGTTTATACGAACCATCGTGCTCTTCGTCGATAATGATAAGACCCAGATTCTCGACAGGCGCAAAAATAGCTGAGCGCGCGCCAATAACAACTGAGCGTTTTCCCCTGCGAACCTCGCGCCAGGCATCGTAGCGTTCTCCGGCGGACAATGCACTGTGCAAAACCGCGACGCGATCTCCAAAATGGACGCGAAAGCGGCGAACGGTTTGTGGCGTCAGGGTAATCTCCGGCACGAGAACGATCGCGCCTTTTCCCGATGCGAGCGCGTGTGCAACCGCCCGAATATAAACCAGTGTTTTACCGCTACCCGTCACGCCACGCAAAAGGTGAACCTGAAAAGCATTTTCATCAATGCTCTGTCTAATCGCCTGAATAGCCCGCGCTTGATGGGGCGTAAGCGTTACATCCTCTGGCGGAGGGAGATCGGTATCGGCGTATGGGTCGCGCACCACTTCGCGGTCAATAAAACAGATCAAATTGCGCTTGCCCATTTCTCTCAGTACGCCCGATGAAATACCTTCTGCAGACAGTTGTGCGACCAACAGGGGGTGATTTGCCGAACGCAAACGGTGAATACACTGAGCCTGGCGAGGGGCGCGTTTTTCCAGTATGGGCAATTCCAGATCAAACCAGCGCGGGTCATTGGGCACAAGAGCCACCGCGCGCTGGGTTTTGGTTTTTACTTTTGGTGCTGACATCTTTTGAAACGCGACCAGGACACCCCGCCTCAACAGGCCGTATATCGCGGGCTGTACGCCCTGTTTTCCAAGTCGTTTTTGAAGTTGGCGCATCGATGCCGAACCGAGTTCGTCCAAAGCGGTGATGATCTCGCGCTGGCGTGGGGAAAGCAGGCGACTGATCGCGGCATTAAAATTTTTTTTAAGGGTAAAATGCTGCCCACTGTCCAGGTGAATACCCGATGGAAGAGCCGCAGAAAGCACGTCCGAGAGACTGCACAGATAATACCAGGCCATCCACTTGCACAATTCGAGCATCGGCGGTATCACAAGCGGATAAGAATCCAGGATTTGGGCAATGGTCTTGACGCGATTGGAGGGCAGATCGCACGTTTCGCAAAAACCGACAACAATGCCCGTGACCCAGCGTTCTCCAAAAGGAACGAGAACGCGGCAGCCCGTTTGCAGATCGTCCTGGAGATCGTCGGGAACGCGGTAGGTGAATGTATCGAGGGATGTGCCCAGGGGAACGATTTGTGCGAAAGGATGCGCCATAGAAACTATCGGCCTATCTGCGGGACAGAAGGCGTGTCGCCGAGTTCTTCAACTTTGATGAGGGTGCGAAAAATAGTCAGGCGAAGGCCGCGATCGGGTGGGCTGGAAAATTCGAGAGGTTGGTTCTGCAGTGAAAGCGAAGTCGAGCCAGCACGCGGTATCTCTACTTGAAAGCGGTCATTTGCCAGCCAGCGCTGCTGCTGTCCCACAGGAAGCACACCAGCAAAAACCCCGCGACCATCGGCAGTAATGGATAGATGCACTGTTTCTCTTGCAACGCCAGAAAGGGTCATCATTTCTCCTTCGGCAATGCCGCCGGGAATAGGCAAATTATATGTAGAGAGCACAGCGGGTGCTGTTTGGAAAGTTGGCGTCTCCGCCACAATGTCCGTGTCTCCCGAAGTGCGAGTGGCCAGGGAGGAAGGCATAACAGATCCTGTGCTGTCTCGCAGTTGCATCTCTTGCACGGATTTCGCGCTGTCCTGCATTTCAGGCAGCATCTCCTTTTCGGAAATGCTTATTTGTTCGGGTGGGATAACCGTTTCCGTGCTATCTGGTATTGTAAGAGGCGATGTGGTTGTATCAAGCGGCGCTGTGAGCGGTGCTTCTTCAAGCGAGTTAAAAATAATGATCCCCACGACAATCACCGCGAATACGAGCAATGAGATAAATATTGCGCTGCGGTTTATCCCGCGTTCTGGAGGAGGCTGTACTATAACCCGATCACGCGACAACGCAACGCTTCTTTCAAAAAGAATAAGGATGTCCCGAACATTGAGGTTGAGTGCTTGTGCATAAGTTTTGAGAAATAAACGCGCATAGGCTACGGGCAATAAATCGAATTGGCCCGCTTCAAGCACCTTGATAAACTCGGGATTGATCCGCGTGTGTTCGTAAATATCGTCGATACTCAGACCCAAATTCTCGCGCTGCATTTTGAGTAACTCAGCAATTTCTTGTTTTTGATCTGACATGGATGGTTGTATTTCCCGGTGTATTGTTAAATGTTTGTCGCGTCCCTATTTTCGGGTATGATCGCCCAGAGCGATTGCCCGACCAGACGGTGATAAAGGCTCCAAAAGCACGCAAGCGGCAAACCCACCACATTGTAGAAGCAACCGGATATAGATTGTATAAATACAGAGGCGCGCCCCTGCGCGCCGTAAGCACCGGCTTTGTCCATAGAATCCCCAGTAGCGACATAGCGCGAGATATCCTCCGATGAGAGCACGCGCATGGTAACATGAGTAGTTGCAACTTCTGTGAGGGTCTGTCCGGTTTCTGTATCTGTGAGAGCCAGCCCTGTATAGACCTGATGGGTTTTTCCCGAAAGTTGCGCCAGCATGTCTGCAGCGTGTTTGGCGTCATTCGGTTTTTCGAAAATCGCATCTTCCAGTGCCACAACTGTATCGGCTCCCAAAACAAGCGCGTGGTCAAAACGATGGGCAACAGCCTTTGTTTTGCGCTGTGCGATTTCCCGCACATGTTCGGCAGGTGGCAAGATGGTATCCAGAGCCTCATTGGCATTGCTCGGCTCGATCTCAAACGGAATATCTAACAAGCGCAATAAACTCGCACGCCTGGGTGAGGCAGAAGCGAGAATCAGTTTCTTCATATCTCTGAGTCAACCATCAATGTAACGGGGCCAGTGTTATGAATTTCAACCTGCATATATGCGCCAAAAACGCCGGTTTCAGTGTGAATGCCAAAGGTGCGGAGGCACTGGACAAATTGCTCGTACATGGATTTGGCAATATCTGGTGGCGCAGCCCGATTAAAACTCGGACGGCGGCCTTTCCGGGTGTCGGCGTGCAGGGTAAATTGCGAAACCACCAGCACCTGCCCACCCGTGTCGAGCAGAGATCTGTTCATTTTGCCCTGATTGTCTTCAAAAATTCTCAAATTTACACATTTCTCGGCAACATATTCCATATCTGAAAGACCATCGGTATCGCTAATACCCAGCAGAATCAAAAGACCGCGATCAACTTGCCCAACAATTTGCTCTTCAACGCGAACTGTTGCCCTGCATACCCGCTGAATCAATGCCCGCACACTACCCTCCAATACTAAAAACGCCTACATCATTTATAACCTATTTACGGCATGTGTGCAAGGTGAAAGATGTAAGGAGTGTAAAGTGAAAAACAAAAGTCATCGCGGCATCATGTTGAGCCGCGATCCAGTGGAGGTGTTGGGTGGTGTTACTCAGTGAACTGGCCTCGGGAATGGTCAGTTGTACACCCACCGCAGAGTTGTAGGCTAAGCCTGCATGCGAGCGATCCGCAGTTGGTGCCGGAGGCGAATCTGCGTTTCGCTCTATCAGCAGCGCTGATTGCCAGCGTGTACCTTGGCGATGCGCTTAGCTTTGCGGTTTACGCCATGGCGTCACAGCCTGCGCTCTACGACAGAATCCGGAGTGAAGCCGATGCCCTGTTTGACAACGGCGATCCGGATGGCGAGGACTTCACCCTATCCTCGATCGACGTCACGCACCGCTTCCTCACGGAGTGCCTGCGCATGTACCCGATTGTCCCGATGTCTATGCGAGACGTGATAAATTCGTGTGTGGTCGAGGGCTACGAAATACCGGTGGGAGCACGAATCTTCATTGCCCAGACGGCTTCGCATTACATGGACGACGTCTTCCCAGATCCCTTCTCATTCGATATTGACCGCTATCTGCCGCCACGCAATGAGCACCGCAGTTCCGGGTACGCGCCTTACGGCCTGGGCACGCATAGGTGTCTCGGCTCCCGGTGGATGGAACTGCAACTGGCTGTCAATGTGTTGATGATCGCGCATTACTTTACACTCGAGGTGTCCCCCGAGAACTATAAGCTCCGGTTCAGCCCGCTTCCGTCAATGAAACCGAGCAAGAAGCTGAAGTTCCACATCGCCGAGCAGAAGCGCGAACTGCCCGAATGAAGAGCCGTCGGTCGCCTAATCGGCGATTGAGTCCCCTCTTGTCCATTGGTTGGCTCGGTTGGCAGGTCCCACTGCGACGGCCGGCCGCCGCTCCCGAACCAGGCGAAGACCATGCCGAGAATCTCTCTGGTCTCATATACTTTCAGTTTCGCGGCTCTCGGTGCCGGGGCATTCGGAGTCGCAACGCATTGGCCGGTCGTATCGTACTCAAATCCGTGAAACGGACACACGAGGCGACCATTGCATATTTGGCCACCGACCTCCGGCCCCAGGTGCGAACCCAGATGTGGGCATACCGCGTCGGCCACGCAGACACGGCCTGCATCGTCGCACCACACGACGATTTCTTCGCCCAGCCACGTCTTCTCGATCAGTTTCTCTCGCAGTATGGATTCGCGACTTGCGACGAAATACCACCCCTCGGGGAACGGCGGTAGCTCTTCAGCACCATTCATGAATGGTCGATTAGTATCACTGGTTCGTAAGTCTACAGATTTTGTCAAAGACATAAAGGTCTCATCCTCAGGAGTTTCCCAAAGGCGCCCTGAATAGTGCCGATTTCACGAGATATTCCCATATAAAATCACCAAAATCTATAAGCTATTTACGGCAGGTGGGCAAGGTGAAAAATTTTATATCCCAAATCCCCCACGGCGGTGTTCAAACTTTATTTGCGGGATGTCTTTTATATTGATCTTAAAAAAGAAACCCTTATTAAAACCAGCGGGATACCACGAAAATCGCGCTTCCCAACAGTGGAGATTGCGGTAAAGCGATAGGCTTTGCGCCGAGATTTTGGCATCGGGCAGAACATCGATATTGATCGAATAGTCAATTCTTATAAATTGGCGAGGATTGATGCCAACATCTGCTTTGACCCAGGATGTTTTGCTCGTTGTATTGCCGAACCGCCGCATCGCAATATAATGAGAGAGATTGAATCGCCACGGCTGGCTGGTGCCGCCGAAATCGCTGTACAGATCGCGTTCAAAGCCAAAATCTGTGCCATATCCACCGCCGTATCCACCACCATACCCAGCATCATACCCAGGGTCGTATCCATCAGGTAGAGCGGATTGGATAACCATATTGCCTCGTTCACCTTGACCGCCAGAAAAACGAAAATTGGAGGTAATAGTCAGGTTTTGCATGCGCGGACGCAAAAGCGCCCGCTGGCCTGTACTATCATAGAGCGTATGAGTCATCGCAATGCGAACATCCACACGGCGATCGGGTTTGAGAGACGCGCTGGTGCGAAGTGGACGCCATTTTTGTCTCGGCGCGTCAAAATCGTACCCCATTGACAAATTGAGAGTCGCCAGAGTAAAGCGGCGCACATCGTCGCCGCGTTGGGTCTTGAGTTCAAAAGTATTGCCGATATTAAAATTTATGCTGCGTCTGGCGTCATCCCAATTGCGATTGCCCCCAAAACCCATGGTCCCCTGAAAGATGCTTCCCGATTGGTTGTAATTGAAATTCATCCGGGGCTGAAAGCGATGCCGAATGCCGCGCAACCGGCCGATTTGCGGTTGGAATATGCCGTATAATGTCGTACCCGAAGACAGCACCGCATTATAAGACGTGCGTCGAGTTGTCGAATCGGTATCGCTATATATAAATTCTTCGTTAAAATTAAAACCCGGCGTGAGATCGAGCCAGCCCATGGGACGGTGTTGGCTGTTGACGGTGACACGGTTTTGAAGAGATACGCGCTCTGTATTAGGCGCCGGGTCGGGGTTGCGCGCAAAACTATTAGACAGAGTACTCGAAAAACCGTAATAAAAGGCGCGATACCACGGTCCCGTAACAGATGTGGGTTCATTACCTCCAAATATGCGGCGTCTGTTTTGCCGAAAGCTGAGGCGGGGAAAGCCTTGAAAGCTATTGTTTTTTGTTCTCAGGTCGCGGTAATACGTCAGGCTGCCGTCAATGCTGCGCCCGGATTCTATCCAGCGTTTATCAAAAGAAAAACTGGATCTCAATTGCCGATTGAGATAGCGATAGAGATTATTGCTATTGCGTCGGTCAAAATTGGTACTGGTGGAAAACTGTCCGTTCCCCCTGATATTGGTCGTGGCGTTGATGCGTTGCTGGTGTTGCAAATTAAAGCGCCAATTGTGGGCCGTACCATCGCCTGAAGTATCGTGGTCATACCCGATGTCCATTGAGCCACTGAACCGATTGCGCCTGGCATAGGCAAATCGCGATTCGAGCAAGAAACCGCCACGCTCGCGCAAAGTACTCTTAACCGTGGCATCCCAATATTCACTCGGCGCAAAATAATATCCCAAATTGTGAACAAAAATGCCATCGCGGCTGTTGCTACCCACGCCCGGCGTGAGCAAACCCGATTGCCGCCCGCGCTTGACTGGAAAAACAAAAAAAGGAACCCAGAAAACGGGAATCGGACCAATGCGAAAAGTAACAGACCGTCCAATCGCTTTGTCATTTTGCAAAATACGCACGTTTTTGCACAAAAAATCGTAGTGTACATGGTCGCGATCACAGGTGCTCAAAGAGAGATCTAAAGCATTCATCGCTTTTTGCCCATCGAGTGCAATACGAGCACCGCGATAGTGTTTGCGCTGATGTGACGCGCGTCCATCTCGCACGTTACCGCGTTCTGTATCGAGATCATAGACCATGTACTCACCCGATATTTTTTCGCTGCCGCGGGTAAATTGGGGCGGTTCCACGGTTTTTGCCCCGGTGGAATCGGGCAATGCCCGTGCTGTGACATGTCGGGAATTTTGATCGTACGTAATATGACCGGCTTTGAGCTGCAAATCGCGATAGCGCAAGGTCGCATTGCCAATCAATTCGACACGCCTGGTCTGCACATGATAAACGACCTCGTCGGCATCAAATACTATGGAATCGCCAGCGGCTTTTTGCGGCAAAACGGGTTGGCACCATCCCGGCGTAATCGCAAATAACAAGAACAAAACGAGCCACACGGCTTGTGTTTTATTACAAGTATTCATAATTTTAAAGTGTGTTGTGGATTTTGTAGAGTACAAACGTAAATTCGGGATTAGGAAAAGTCAACAAGGGGTTCCTCAGCGAAATCCGCAGGTCAATGTTTTGCTTCATGCCCTGTACAAACAAGGGAATGTCCCAGTTGTTCCGTTTTTATTGATATATTTCAGCGGAACCTGTATCTTTATTTTTCGCTGCAAATATGCGGACGTGGTGGAATTGGCAGACACGCCAGATTTAGGATCTGGTGGGGTAAAACCCGTGGGGGTTCGAGTCCCCCCGTCCGCACCATAAAATAGCCAGACGATCTGAGGTCACGCCCCGAATCGCTGGCGCAAGAACTCCCTTTTGGGAGCTTTTTTATTTTTTCAACAAATTTAAAAAAACAACGTGAAAGCGAGGAATCTGTGGCAGCATTTTTGAATGGCGATCAAGTGCGAACAATTCGAACGGAATTTGGCTCCCCTGTTTATGTTTACGACCAGCGCACGCTGGAAACACAAGCTGAGACCGTGTTGAATTTTCCCAATGCCTTTGGACTAACCGCGCGCTATGCGATGAAGGCATTGCCCAACAGCACCGTAATCCGCATCTTAACGCAAAAGGGCTTGCACATCGACGCGAGCAGTGGATACGAGGCCGAGCGCGCCATGCGGGCCGGTGTACCTGGTCCCCACATCATGCTTACGACACAGCAGATACCAAAAAATCTGAAACACCTGATCGAGCAGGGCGTGATCTTTAATGCGTGTTCCCTGAATCAATTGCGAACTTATGGCGACCTGTTCCCCGGGCGATCTCTTTCCGTGCGTATCAATCCCGGCATGGGATCTGGGCACAGCAAGCGCACCAATGTGGGGGGACCTGCGGCGAGTTTTGGTATCTGGCATGAATATATCTCCGACGTACACAAAATTTGCAAACAGCGCGATTTGACAATAACGACCATGCACACGCATATTGGATCGGGCAGCGATCCCGAAGTGTGGGAGCGCGTCGCGTTGATGTCATTGAAAATTTGCGTTGGATTTGAAAACGCGACCACATTGAGTTTGGGGGGTGGATACAAAGTCGGACGCCTGCCGGGCGAGGTATCGACGGATTTGCAGGTGATCGGGCAACATGTGGTCGAAGCCTTTGAAATGACCGCGAAACAAACCGGACGCGCGTTGCGTTTGGAAGTGGAACCCGGCACATATCTCGTCGCAAACGCCGGTGCTATTGTGGCAACGGCGATAGATGTGGTAGATACCGGAAATGACGGGTACAAATTTATCAAAACCGATACCGGGATGACCGAAGTCATCAGACCGAGCATGTACGGGGCGCAACATCCCATTGCCGTGGTGTCCGCCGAGGAAGAAGAACGCGGGTTTGACGAATATATTGTCGTGGGACATTGTTGTGAAAGCGGCGACGTATTAACCCCTGCGCCCGACGATCCCGAAGGATTACTGCCCCGGATATTGACAAAAACAAAAGTGGGAGACGCCGTGGTCATTGGCGGAACGGGCGCGTATTGTGCGGGTATGTCCTCTAAAAATTACAATTCCTTTCCCGAAGCAGCCGAAGTATTATTGGACAGAGATGGCGCATTGCACTTAATTCGGAAACGTCAGACCCTGGATCAGGTCCTGGAAAATGAAATTGTGCCAAATTTTTTGACCACTAATAACTAATCTATGACTTATGATGCAATCATATTAGGGGCCGGGATCAATGGATGCGGCATTGCGCGTGAACTCGCCGAGCGCGGGCAACGGGTGCTGGTGTTGGACAAAGGCGCGATTGGTGGGGGCACATCGTCCAGATCATCGCGATTGATCCACGGTGGATTGCGCTATTTGGAAACGCGACAATTTGGACTGGTGCGAGAAGCTTTGGCTGATCGACTGGAGCTTTTGGGACGCTATCCCGAACTGGTCTCAATGCGACCGTTTTATCTGCCCATTTATCGCACGAGTCCGCGTCCCGCCTGGCGGTTGTGGACGGGTATCAAGCTCTACGACGCCCTGGCTGGGCAGCACAATATATATCGGTCTCGCAAGGTAGCCCGAAAGCGATTTGCACGCGAATTTCCCGCATTAAAGCGAGAAGGAATTCGGGCTGTACTGCGATATTACGACGGCAAGACAAACGATCTGGCACTCACAAAGCGTGTGGCAGAAGACGCGCAGGAACTGGGATGCGTATTTCGCGAAGGGGTTGACGTGCAACACATGGCCTGGGATGAAACCGGATTTGAGGTATCAGTAGGCAAAAAAAAATACAGCAGTCACATCCTGATCAATGCAACGGGACCGTGGATTGATGAAGTCACAGCGCGTTATCACTTGCCATCGCGGTTTCATATCCGCAAAGTGAGCGGCATTCACATTTTTGTAGATGGACTACTCACCCCCCACCCCATGTTTTTGCAAACCGAAGGCAAACGCGTCTTTTTTGTCATACCCGAACCAGAACGCGATCAGACAATGATCGGCACGACCGAGCGCGAAGAGCCTGGACGGGTAGATGATGTGGTGGTTCAAGAGAAAGATATCGATTATTTGATCCGAGAAGTGAATGCGTATCTGGTGCCAGACCATCGCCTTCAACGCACAGATATAACAAGTGCCACAGTGGGCATCCGTCCCCTCGTAGAACAAAAAGGCGATGCAACCGATCTCTCTCGAGAATACGAACTGGATTTGCACACGCGCGGGCAAACCCAATTTCTCAATATATTCGGTGGAAAACTGACGACGTACTTATCGCTATCGCGTCGCGTCGCCAAAACACTCGGCATCAAAAAAATTGTGTCGATAGCACTGCGGGCTTAACCGGAGGAATAGATGCTAAAAAAATTGGACGACTTCAAAACAGCCGTTCTGCCCGAACGCAAATTTGGATTTTGGCAAATGGCGGGACCGGGTGCCATCCTGGTCGGGTTATCCATCGGTGCGGGCGAGATCATTGTGTGGCCCCTCGTCGTCGCCGAATACGGGGCGAGCATGATCTGGGCTGCGGTACTCGGTGTGTTTTTGCAAATGTGGATCAACTTTGAAGTCGGGCGATGGACAATTGCCACAGGTGAAACAGTATATACGGGATTCGCGCGTGTGTGGCGCGGTTTTGCACCCCTATTTATTCTAATCACATTATTCTCCTGGATTGCCCCGGGATGGGGGCGCGCCTCGGGATTGGCTCTCAAAGCTCTGTTGGTCGGTCCCCAGGGTTGGGGATCGGATACATTTTGGACCGTGATTACATTTATCGGCGTCGCACTCATTTTGTTTGGTCCCAAACTCATTTACAATTCAATGGAAAAAGCCGTTGAACTGATGGTCGCGATTGTCACCATAGGATTAATCATGGTGGCTTTTGCCGTGGGCACGGCGGAAACGTGGATCGACCTGGGCAAAGGAGTCGCGAACATCGGTTACAAAGACCCAAATATGTCGGTAAAGGCGCTATTCATCGCCATCGTATTTGCCGGTGCTGGTGGAACGGCAAATTTGTTTTACACCTTTTATTTGCGCGACAAGCACATTGGCATGGGTGCACATGTGCCAATCATGCAAAATCCATTGCGGAGCCGCGCAGAAGCCATTCCATCAACCGGATTTGTATTTGAAGAAACAGAAGAAAACGCGACAAGGTTCAAGGCCTGGTGGGATTATATAAAAAAAGATCAGATGTTGTTTTTCTGGGGATTAAACTCCGTTACAATGATGTTGTTCATCTTTGGATCGCTCGCAGTCCTGCACCCCCAGGGCATTGTTCCCGCGCAAGGCACGCTAATTTGGGACGAGGCCGCTATTTTGGGCGAAATTTGGGGCGACATAGGCCGCGTGATTTTTCTCCTGGTGGGGCTGGCAACGCTATTTGGCACACAACTCGCCCTCGTAGATGGGGTCTCGCGGTCAATCGCAGACATTGTATATACCAATTTTAAGGGCGCGCAAAAGCGAGAACTGAGCTGGTGGTATCTCCTCGTCGCGGGAATATGGATTGTGGCTGGATGTGTGATCACTTTTGTGATGGAACAATACGGTGTGAGTGAATTGGGCTTTGTGTTTAATGCGGCCTATATGGGCGGATTTGCCATGGCAATTTACGTACCGCTCATGCTGTACATCAATTATCGCTACTTGCCAAAAACTGCCCGACCGGGCAAAGGATGCACCGCGATGATGGTGATTGCATCGCTGGTCTATATAATATTTGCCATAGCCTGTATTCTTTGGGAAGTAGGCATTGTATAGGAGATCTTTATGCCCAGAGAGCCAGAAGCATCGTGGGAAAATGGGATTCGCAGCGTACGCCGCGATGAAATGGGACGTTTGTGCCAGCTACTCGACAACGTATTTTTCGAGGGGCTGTCAGATATGCAGCCACACGCGTTCAATGACGATAATATGCACAATTTGCGCGTGGTCGTGGAAAACGGCGACGTCGTATCGCATATCGGCACAATTCGGCGGAACATATCCATTATGGGATGTACACTTCGCGTGGCGTCTTTGGGAGGGGTGGCAACTTACGAATCGCATCGGGGCAAGGGTCATGCGACAGCGCTCTTGCGAGATACCATGCGCCACTGCCGCAAAGATGGCGTGGATTATATCATGGTATCGGGCTATCGCAACATGTACCACCGATATGGATGTCGATATGTGGGGCGAGACTGGATATTTCACATCGCGCGGGAGCGGGCAGAAGATTTTGACGACACATCCTGGACGATAACGCAGGCATCAAAGGCAGATGTCGAAACGATTGGAGCCATCTACCGGCGCGAACCCGTACGCTGGTTGCGCCCGCCTTCGGACATCGTCTTTGGCATAGAGGGATGGGTCCAGAACCGCCCGGCAAAAACCTATCTGATCCATCGGGGCGATCAACCCGTTGCTTTTGGGGTCATGCAGCAAGCGAGAGAGAGAGATGCAGGGCAAGTATATTTGCTCGATTACGCAGGTGAGCGGTCTGCAATCATCGGCGCATTGGGCAAGTTTATCAAAAATCAGCATTTGAATCGGCTATCATTGCACGTCAAGGGATTCGACACCGTATTGCGCGGCCTGCTTGAGGCGCGCGGTTTAACAGGTGAGCCTGCCAATCTACCCGGTACGACGATGATCATTCATTTCGAACAATTGCTCGAAAAAATGCGTCCCTATTTTGTCGAGCGCGCAGGAGAACACGCCGCCCGTGGGCTGGTATTTAGGGAAGTCGGTGACGAATACCACATCTACTACGGCGGCGACCGCGTAGTGTCCGAAAGCCGCGGTGTAGCGGCACAACTGATTTTTGGAACCCATGAAGAAACTGAGAATGCGCTGTTGGATGCCGGCGGACATGCAGGTGAGGTCTTACGCACCTGCCTGCCGATTCCGGGGGTTTGGTACGGAGTGAATCATCTTTGAGTGAGCCAGATAGCTAATCCGCATCTCAAACTCTATTTTATCTTGCTATCTTATATTGTGTGCCTTATAATTACAGAGTTTGTACATCGGATTCTCACAAACAGTAAGGATATTTTTATGACAACTCCAGATGGTGATTCCACAGACATACTTTATGAGCAAGTTCTCGATTATGCGCGTCGTGAAATTGAAGACGCACTGGCTATGATGGACGAATTGCGTCAATCGATTCGTCAGATAGAAGCCCGGGTCGAAGCCGCCAAATCGATTTATAACGCCGTTACCGCGAGATTGAACCTGGAAGATGAACTCGCCGAAGAAATACAACTGGGAACCCTACCCAATCTACCGCCTGTTGAACCACCCAAAGTAGAGTCAGAACCCCTGCCACCATCTGAGCCTCCCGAACCAGAAGAACCCGTGGCAGACGATGAGGCAGAATCCCCATCCGAACAAGAGGATACGCCAGTGCTCTCTGAGGCTGAGAGCGCGCTTATCAGTGAGCATCTGCGATCAAAACGCAAAGGATAAGTACCCATATACCTATCATTAACAGAACAGGGCTTCGCATCTTGCAGAAATCCCTGTTCTTTGTATTTTAGGGAATGGCTTTTAGAAAATGCAAACACGCCAATCGAAGGAATTTTTATGAGCATGTGTGACACGGAGAAATCCGTTGGCGAGATGGACGCCCGAGAACGGGCAAGATATATTGACGACCTGACGCCCAGGGGTGGTTTATATACCGAAGTGCAGCGCGAGGTACATCCGCAGTCGAACAGTTCGTGGCGCGTATCGCCCGACCCGTGGTGGCTGCCACCCCCGGTCCTATCACACCTTGAGGCATTGGGGCAACATCTCTATCAGTTTTACAAAGCACTGAATCTGTTGTATTCGCAGAGTATAAGAGGGATTCAACCCACATGGGTCGCGCAGTATCTGGACCAGGGCAAATCGGAAGAAGTGATCAAATTTGGGCAGATGAGCCGATTCAAAAGCCATGTACCCTTCGTAATTCGGCCCGATGTGATACCCACGCGAGCGGGAATGATCGCGACAGAATTGGATTCCGTACCCGGTGGAATTGGATTTACGGCAAGCCTGGCCGAGCGATATGCCAAACTCGGCGATCAAATTGTAGGTGGTGCGACCGGGATGGTCACTGGATTTGCACAGATGATCCGCGGCGTTGCCGGCACAGATGCGCCGGTTTTGGGCGTGGTGATCTCGGAAGAAGCATCGGCTTATCGTCCCGAAATGGCGTACCTGGGCGACCAGTTGAATGCCGCTGGTCTGGAAACGTATGTCATTGGACCCGAAGAACTGTCTTTTGTCGAAGACGGACTATTTGTCAATGGGACGCATGGTCGCCGGCGCTTAGACGTGATATACAGATTTTTTGAGCTATTCGATTTGCGGAACCTGCCCCAAATCGATTTAATTTTATACGCAGTACGCAAAGGCCTCGTCAAAATCACGCCCCCTGTAAAAGCGTATCACGAAGAAAAGATGATGATGGCACTATTCCACCATCCCCTGCTATCGAATTTCTGGCACCAACACCTGGGCAAAAAATCCGTGGCCTTTTTGCAGCAAACCTTTCCCAAAACCTGGATCTTAGACCCCACGCCTTTGCCGCCCCATGGCGTTATTGCGGGATTGGAGATCGCCGGTCAATCCTTTTCCGATTGGCATGCGCTGGGGCACCTGGGGCAAAAACACCGACAACTGGTTATCAAACCCTCGGGATATTCTGAAATGGCCTGGGGCAGTCGCGGCGTGGCCATTGGACACGACATGGCCGAACAAGATTGGCAAGGCGTGATTGACGAGGCATTACGAGCTTTTGAGCAAACGCCCCACATCATGCAGGAATTTCACAACGGCGCGACTTTTTCTGTGTCGTACTATAATTACGAAACCAATAAAATCGAAACATTCAGAGGTCGTGTGCGATTGCAGCCCTATTATTTTGTCATTAAAGACAAAGCAGTACTTTCGGGTTTACAGGCGACAGTCTGTCCAGCAGACAAAAAAATATTGCACGGAATGGTGGATGCAGTAGTAGTACCTGGCGCGGTTAAAAAGTGAGAGAGGATGAAAAACATGACACTTGATGAAAAACTCACACGACTGAATGCTTTGCTCAAAGAAATGAGCAGTGTGGTTGTGGCATTTTCGGGTGGGGTTGATAGCGCGTTTTTGGCCGCAGCGGCTCATCGGGTTCTGGGGAATCACGCGCTGGCAGTAACTGCGGTCTCCGCGAGTTATGCATCTGGCGAACTCGAAAAAGCGCAAGTACTGGCCGATCAAATTGGCATTCAACTCGACATCGTCTATACCCGAGAGATGGAAAATCCCGATTACGTAAAAAACGATCCCAATCGGTGTTTTCACTGCAAAAGTGCGTTGGCCGACAAGCTGGATGAGGTAATCAAACACTATGCAGGACGGTTTGAGTATTTACTTTACGGCGCGATAGCCGATGATGTTGGCGACTATCGTCCAGGTATGGCTGCTGCTGAATCCCGGGGTATTCGCGCGCCAATGGTCGAATTGGGATTCACCAAAGACGACGTCAGAGCATTGTCAAAGCAATGGCACCTGCCCACATGGGACATGCCCGCATCGGCGTGTTTGTCTTCTCGAATCCCCTATGGCACAGCCGTCACAGAGGAAGCATTGCACAAAATTGATCGCGCTGAACAATTTTTGAAAGCGCGGGGATTTGCGCAAGTGCGCGTTCGGCATCACGAAGACATTGCCCGAATAGAAGTTCCACCTCAGGATCTGGCGCGGTTTTTTCAAGATGGTACAAACGAGGCAGTGGCTCAGGAACTCAAAAATATCGGATATCGCTATGTCACCCTCGATCTTCAGGGCTATCGCACGGGTAGCTTGAATGAAGCGTTATTAAAAATAGAGACGAAGGGCTAAACAGATAATATGGCCTTACTCGAAATAAAAAAATTTGGTTGTCCAACGCTGCGAAAAAAAGCAACGCCCGTTCAAGATGTAACCGATGAAGTACGGCAACTTGTTGAGGACATGTTCGAAACAATGTATGAGGCAGAAGGCGTTGGCCTTGCTGCGCAGCAGGTGGGCTTTACAGAGCGACTTCTGGTACTGGATGTGAGACCGCGCGATCCCATGTCGGAACCTCTGGCATTTATCAACCCGGAAATTTTATGGGCAGAGGGTGAATGTGTTGGCGAAGAAGGTTGTCTGAGCCTGCCGGAAATTGTTGGAGATGTCAAACGCCCGGCACAGGTGCAGGTGCGGGCGCTCAATGAGAATGGTAGTGTATTTGAGATGACACTGGATGGCATTGCCGCCAAAGCACTTCAGCACGAAATTGATCACCTTGATGGCGTACTCATCCTCGAACATTTCAACGCGATCAAGCGCAATTTGTTGCGCAGTCAATTGCGCAAACTACAGCGCGAAGGCAAAATACAAGCACCGGGATTGACATACGTATAGCACTGACTTTCCTATGGCATCTTATATTGATTTACACCTGCATTCGACACAATCGGATGGCTCTTTCTCTCCAACACAGGTTGTTCAGCGAGCAGCCAAACTGGGACTATCAGCCATCAGTCTGACGGATCACGATTCGGTTGCTGGCGTGCAAGAGGCTCAGAATATCGGTCGGGATATTGGTGTAGAAGTAATTCCCGGCACCGAGTTGAGTGCGCATGAAGCCGGCATGGACATCCACATTTTGGGCTATTTTATCGACCCTGCAAATTCGGATTTGCTGGCGTATCTGCAGAAATTTCAAGATGCACGGCGCAATCGCGCTGAAAAAATAGTGGCCCGACTCAATCGCCTGGGTGTGCGAATCACAATGGCACATGTGTTACACAAAGCGGGCGACGCTGCTATCGGACGCCCCCATGTAGCGGACGTACTGGTCGAAGAGGGATTTGTCTTTTCACACGACCACGCATTCCAAAAATATCTTGGATATGGCAAACCTGCGTATCAACCCAAATTTGTATTGACGCCGCGCGAAGCGGTAGAAATCATTCACGCGGCTGGTGGGCTGGCAAGTCTGGCACATCCCGTCTTATACCGCCGCGACGCTCTGATTCCCGACCTGATCAAACAGGGATTGGACGGTATAGAAGTGATGCATATCAAACACGACCGCTCGGATGTGCGTCGCTATTCAGATATGGCAAAACGCTACGGCTTGCTCACAACGGGCGGATCAGATTGCCACGGCGATGGTCGTGGGCAAGCCGTGATAGGGACTGTTCCGGTGCCTTCGACATTTTTGGATGCGATAAAAGAAAGTGTGGGTGCCCATCCATTGTTGTAGAAGTTCACTTCCTCAATATTTCTCGATATGAACGACATTCCATTCCTGGACAGACACCGGGCAGATCAGTATTTTCTAAATACCCTCGAAGTACTTAAAGCCGAGAACCGCAACCCATCGGTAGTTATGGAGGTATTTTCCAATGCCGATGGCCTCTTGTGCGGCATCCGCGAGGTCCTGAAACAGAGATTTGGTCGCTGGATGAAGGATCACCAATGGCGCGCAAAGAAGTGGTATTGCGTCTTCACGCAGATTATTGCGCTATCGGAATTTTTGAAACGGCATTGCTGGGTACGCTCGCACATGGCAGCGGTTGGGCCACTGCGGCGCGCGCCTGTGTGGAGGCAGCGGGAGAGATTCCCGTGATCAGTTTTGGCGCGCGGCATGTCCATCCCGCCATATCAGACCGCATGGAATACGCCGCATTGATCGGGGGATGTGCTGGCTGTGCAACACCGGCAGGCGCTGCCCTATCCGATCAAAAAGCATCGGGCACCATGCCACACACTTTGATGTTGATTTACGGCGATACAGTAACCGCTGCCCTGGCTTTTGATACCCACATGCCCGATTCCGTGCGGCGTATTGTACTGGTGGATACATTTCGCGACGAAGCCGAAGAAAGCGTACGCGTCGCGCGTGCAATGGCCGGGCGATTGTGGGGCGTCCGCCTGGATACACCCTCGGAATTGGGTGGGGTCACACCCGATCTGGTCTGGCGCGTGCGCAGAGCATTGGATAGCGCGGGCTTTGACCAGGTAGGTATTTTTGTAAGTGGTGGGTTAACGCCCGAGCGGATTTCAGAATTTGTGCGGTTGGAGTGTCCAATTGCCGGTTTTGGCGTGGGCAGCGCGATCAGCGGCGCATCGCCAATTGATTTTACGGCAGATATTAAAGAAATCAATGGCACACCCATCGCCAAACGCGGTCGTAAAGTGGGTATTCAAGACAATCCAAGACTTAGAAAAAATTAAAAAAATCGTCTCTTGTGGAGTGAAAATTGAATATCAAAGTACTCTTTTTTGCATCTTGTCGCGATTTGATTGGCACCGGTGAGCGGGAAATGACACTACCAGACGGCGCGACAATAACAGCTTTGATATCAAAGCTCGCATCGGAACAGGCGCGATTTACAGACATGGCACCGAGTTTGATGGTATCGGTCAATCAGGCGTATGTGGAACGGGATGCGGTACTTCAAGATGGCGACGAGGTGGCATTTATCCCGCCTGTGAGTGGTGGATAGGGACCTGTCCATTCGTCTTTAGGGGAAATTATTATGGCTGACGATGTGTATAAAATCCAGGAGAAAAAAATAACACCAGATGCGTTGTACAATGCGGTACTGGCAGATTCGGACGGCGCAGTAACCACATTTGCAGGCGTGGTGCGAGACAATACAAAAGGGCGCGGAACCTCCTATCTGGTCTATGATGCGTATAGAGACATGGCCAAAAAGAAAATGCGTGAAATTGGAGATGAGATAAAAGAAAAGTGGGAGGTGGATTGCGTGGGGATATTGCACCGCGTAGGCCGGTTGGAAATTGGGGAAATCAGCGTCCTAATCGCAATTTCTTCTCCGCATCGCAAAGCGTCTCTAGAAGCGTGTCACTACGCGATTGATCGGTTAAAACAGACCGTGCCTATTTGGAAAAAAGAAGTGTGGACAGACGGGGGTGAAGCCTGGATCGAGGGTGATCCATCTGCTCTGGCTTCGCGCTAAAAAATACAAACGCGAACCGCAGGACATTTTAAGTCCTGCGGTTTTTTTATGCTTTTTGCAATGCGGCGTGAAAAAGGCGATTCATCACTGGAATTGTCAGTTCGATTTGTGCTCAGAAGAAATAACGATGAAACCAATGATGAACAGAGTCACTATAAATGTCAAAAACAGAATCATTCCAACAGGCATTGTGTGCCTCCTTTTGGCTTAATGTATTATAGAGAATCCCATTACGCTGTGAAGAAAGCGACGGCAGTCCAGCAGATTGCAGCCAGACCAGCGGCGATAGAGGCTTGTGGAATTTGCGTTTTGACGTGATCCATCAGATCGCAACCCGTACACATAGAACTGAGCACCGTAGTATCTGAAATGGGCGAGCACTGATCGCCGTAAACGCTACCATCTATAACAGCGGCAAAACACAGCGTCATAAAAAGTTCGGGGTGTGAAAGACCATTTGCCGTGGCAACCGCCCAGGCCAGTGGCATAGCCAGCGGGAAAGCCACCGCATACGTGCCCCAACTCGTACCTGTGGAAAAGGCAATCGCCATCGTGAGAATTTGGAGCAAAACCGGCAAAATGAAGTAGGGGATGCTATCCCCGAGTTGCTCAACCAAAAAGATGCCGCCACCCGTTTCCTTGCTGATCCCACCAATAGTGATGGCGAGCAAGAGAATAACCGAGCCGAGTACCACGCCTTTGAGACCATCGTGAAAGCCCGCGACAATATCTTTGAGCGACATACCCTTGGCCAAAGCCATACCCACGGCTAATAGCAGCGCGATGCCAAAAGCCCATTGTACATTGGGGGATCCGCTGGTGATAAAAGTCCCGATAGCAATAGCGATGAGCGCGCCCAGAGGCAGGAAGAATTCGAGGACATGCGGCGTGTAACCTTCGGGCACATTGCTTCCCTGCAGTTCTTTGGCACTCAAAGGATCGGCATCTTCGGCGTCGAGTTGTCCCGTCTCCCGAGAGCGATTCATAGCATCCTTGAGCTGCTTGCCCAAAAAGAGGGGTTTTTCAATACTGAGCAGGAATGTGCCCAGCACGGCGAAAATCGCGTAAAAACAGAAAGGGACACTTTTGAAGAAGAAAAGAAGGCGGTCTGCTTCGGTAGCTAAAAAGCTGACGCCAGCGACAAAGATAAAAGCCTGAACATAGCCGGGCCAGGCGTTGAAAGCGAGTTGTGAAGCAATTGGTGAAGCGGTCGAATCGACGATGTACGCAAGTTCCTCGTGGCTGATTTTTTCCTTATCGGCAATGGGTTTGACAGTTGTGCCGACCAGCACCGTACTGACGGTACCACCCTGAAAGAAAATGACACCGAGCATCCAGGCGACGAGCTTGGCACTCTTGGGACCGCGCACAAAACGCACAGTCATAAATTCGGCAAAAGCTTGCGCTGCACCCGTGCGCGACCATATCCCCATAAGCCCGCCCAGGAGCCACAAATAGAGCAATAAGATACTCGCGGCATTTGAAGTCGCCAATGATGGGATTAAGACCTCGCCTGTAAAGTCATATCGCGTTAAAATAAGCGCGCCCGAAATAATACCGCCCAACAGAGCTGTGACGGGTTCTTTGGTAATCCAGCACAAGAGCACGGCCACTATCGCGGGCAGCAATGACCAGTAGCCCCAGTGGTGTTTTGCAAGGAGTTGTTTATATTTTGTTTCTCCATTTTCCACGAATGAGACAAATTCTTCTTTGATGGGAGGCGTTTCATTCGAGCCGTGTATTCTTGAGGGATTGAGTTCCGCTTGTTCAATCGGCACCGCATCGAAATAGGCGGGTTTACCTCTGTAGGTGTAATACAAATTGCCGCTGTCGTCCGTGAGCGCGTGTAAGGTGATCTGCTCAACGGTCCAGGTGGGAGGCACACTTGACCCCACGATCCACGATACGATTATGGCGATAGCAAAAATGACAAAGTTGCGAATACCTGTGGGCATATACTTCCTCCGGAATAAGAGGTGAAAAACACGGGGAGAAGGCGCACTAAAATAAACCGAAAAAATGCACTTGTCAATTGCTTTGGCGCGGGATAATTACGGGGAAATAGGATAAAACAAGTTGACTTTGTACATAAGTTTGTTACATTACCTTCAAATTTATCCCTTGGCCATGATCAGCCCTGTTTGTGGCCGAAAGGGTTGTGTGCATGGCGGGGTTTTTTAACGACGCCGGTGGATAAGAGGAGGGTGTTATGGAGCAAGCGTTTCCACAGTGTTTGAAGTGCAACTCGGGTATTTTGCTACCGCTGTCGGATTATGGGCGCGAGGGGGCATCTATCATGTACAAAGCATGGGTATGCAACAATCCCAGCTGCGGGTTTAATTTGCGGATTGACAACGGTGAAATTAGCACGGGTCGGAATATTACCGAGTCCTACAAGTAGCGCTGCCATTTCGGTGGGAAATACCTCGCCGAAATGGTTGTTTTCCCCTTACCGGTTTGCCGTTTTCTCCTTCTCCCAAAAGGGTGGCACCGGTTTCTTTATTATTCCCCTTTGCCTGTTGATTCACTCCCCTCATTTTCCCAACAGCTAATACATACTTATGAGCATTTTTGATCGGCCCATTTTAGGTATTGAAACATCCTGCGACGAAACTGCCGCTGCTGTGGTAGCTGATGGGCATATCTATTCCAACACAATTTTTTCCCAAACAGAACACAGCCTCTACGGCGGCGTGGTACCCGAGTTGGCATCTCGCAACCACATACGGACACTCCTGCCCGTCGTTGATCAGGCACTTTCAGAAGCCGATTTAGAACTGGGCGATTTAGGTGGTATTGCTGTGACACAGGGCCCCGGTCTGGTGGGCTGTCTGCTGGTAGGCATTTCTGTGAGCAAAGGGCTTGCACTGGGTTCGGGGTTGCCCCTTGTGGGCGTGCATCACATCGAAGGACATTTATTTGCAGGTAGTATGGCGCATCCCGACCTGGTGCCGCCTTTTATGGCGCTGGTGGCTTCAGGAGGACATACGGAATTGATTTATGTCTGTGCGTGGGGCAATTACGAGCGCTGGGGGCGCACGCGCGACGATGCAGCAGGTGAAGCATTTGATAAAGTGGCTAAAATACTTGGGCTATTGCGCGAGGGCGAGGTCACCATGGGCGGACCGCGCATTTCGATGCTTGCCGAAGAAGGGAATCCCAATGCCTTTGATTTTCCGCGTGCGTTAATAAACGATCCGGGATTTGATTTTAGTTTTAGTGGGTTAAAAACATCTGTACTCTATCGAATTCGCGATCTCGCCGTAGAAAACCTCGAAGCTATCCGAGCAAATATTGCGGCGAGTTTCCAGGCGGCTGTGGTCGATGTGCTGGTGAATAAGACACTCAGAGCGGCGCGGGAAGTAGGCGCAAAGCAGATATTGCTTTCGGGTGGTGTAGCCGCCAATCGTGCGCTGCGGGCACAACTCGATGATGGTGCTTCCAAACTCGGGATGGGTGTGTTTTATCCGCCTACGCCTCTGTGTACAGACAATGCGGCGATGATTGCTGGCGCAGGTGCTTTTCGCTTGTCCCGAGGCGAAGTTGCCGGGGGCAATTTGAATGCAGCCCCACGGTTACCGCTGCCCGGGTTGCGCGAGCGGCAGGTATAAAAATGCTGCGCGATATTGGGTTTTCTGCCTCTGATGGATGGCTGCTATTACTCGTTGGTTGCGCTGGATTTTATCTCGCTTTTCTAATGTATCGCCCGCGTCTTACGGGCATACATCAATTGTTGTTGGGGCTACGCATTACAGCACTCATTTTGCTAATTGGCCTTTTGATGGAGCCGATTCTCGCGCTGACATTGCATACGCAGCGTTTGCCCTTAGTCGCCGTGCTCATCGACGACAGCGAAAGCATGAAAATTGCAGATGGCGATACCGCGCGTTATGAAGTTGCAGAAGCCGTGCTGGCCGATCCCACATTCAAAAATTTGCGCGATCATGCACGGGTGAGGCAGTTTCGGTTTTCCGATGTCTTGGCACCCATACGCGAGGGAGAAGAACTTACCTGGGCGGGGCGAGCGACCGATCTGGCAGGCGCATTAGATGGGGTGCGCGAACGCACAATGGGTGATGGGCTTGCCGCTGTGGTACTCATTTCAGATGGTGGGCAAAATTTGGGTGGGCGCCCCGGGCAGGCAGCGGTCAATCTGGGCGCGCCAGTGCTCGCGGTGGGAACAGGTAACCCGGTTATACCGAAAGATGTATCTATTGTATCGGCGGTTATCGATCCTCTGGGCTATGTGGGCAGATCGCTCGTGATGCAAGTGCGCGTGCTTTCTTCCGGATTTGAACGGGTGCGCGAGCAGGTGCGCGTGCTCTTGAATGATCGGGAAGTGAGTGCTCAAACCATTGCGCTGGCAGATGGTGAGCAGGCTCTTGAATTTGAGATCAGACCCGAGCGGTCTGGGCGACATGCATTTTCAGTACAGATTGCGGCACAGGCAGGCGAGCGCACAGTGGGAAACAACCGCGTAGTGGTCTCGACAGATGTGCTCGAAAGCCGCGTGCGAATTTTAATACTTGCGGGTAGCCCAGGTGCCGATTTGGGCTATATGCGGCGCGTGCTACAAGAAGATGCCAATTTTGAAGTTGAAGTGCTGGTACGCACATTGACGGCCGGGTGGCAAAGAGATGTGCATCGCGCGCTGCGCTCATTGGACGAGCGCGATATTGTTGTGTTGATCAACGCGCCCTACGAAGCACTTGCAGATATGCCAGAGCAGACACTTGTCGCCTTTGTGCAAAAGGGCGGAGGGCTGTTGGCCCTGGGGGGCGATGCCGCTTTTGATGACGGGTATGCGCGCTCGGCATTGGCCGATGTTTTGCCCGTGCAGTTTTTGGGATCGTCAGACACATTTCAAGAACGCGCTTTTGCCCTTTCGTTTCCCGATTCGCGCCACCCCATTTTGCGCGTATCAGACGATCCATTAGGTGACCGCGATGCCTGGGAGGCATTGCCGCCGCTTCTGTCTTATAATCGCGTGGGGGCTGCTATTTCCAACGCAACTGTGTTGGCGTATCATCCCACAGAGCGCATTGATGGCAAACCTATGCCAGTGCTGGCAATTCGCCGCGTGGGCGCAGGCAAAACCGCGATTGTAACCTATCAAACATTTTGGCGTCACGGGCTGATGATGTGGGGCGACGGCAAGAGCGATGTCGTGGCACGCGCATTTTGGAAAAATATGGTGCGCTGGCTGGTCACGCGCGACGAGGTCTCCCGTCTAAGAATTATGACCGAAAAGCCCGCGTATCGAAGCGGTGAGGCAGTCGCGGTACACGCAAGTGTTTTTGATCACCTGTTGCAGCCGCGTTCAGGCGCACGGGTTCTCGCGCGAGTCGGCGATGGTTCAGGTGTACGAGAAGTCGTCCTGCGCGATTTGGGCGGTGGGCGGTATGCTGGTAATTTGGGACGTTTCCCACAGGGAGATTACGAGCTTCAGGTGCAGGCACGGGCCAATGATGGTGATCTGGGCACGGGCATGGGACGTTTTACTGTGGGAAGATACAGCCTGGAATACGAAACCGTGCGCATGCGTGCCGAACTGCTCGGCGATATTGCCACGCGCAGTGGTGGGCAATATGTAAGACCAGGTGATCTGAAGGCCGCGCTCGATTCGCTTGTTCTGACCCCTGAGCCTCTTGTCACCCATCACCGGGTCGGGTTGTGGGGGCATGAGTGGCCAATATTTGTGCTGGTGGGACTGCTGGTACTTGAATGGACTATTCGACGAAGATTGGGGATGGTATAATGGATAGAATACGGAATTTAAAAAATCAAATAGACTCATTAGTCTGTACGCTGTTTTGTTGCACCGCATTGCTGACTGTGGATGTCTCCGCACAGGTGGTGATCAACGAGGTGATGGCACGGCCTGCCGATGGGTCAGAGTGGGTTGAATTGTACAACCGTTCGCCAGACGCGGTTCACCTATCCGGATGGACGCTATCCGATTTGCGAACAACAGGACAATTTGAAGCGGGGGCAGTCATTGATGGCGGAGGATATGTGATCGTCACAGAAGACGCAGATGCTATTGGCCTGCAATTTCCCGGCCTCAATATTCCCATATTATTGCTTTCCCGCTGGCCTCGGCTAAATAATGGAGGCGATGGCCTCATTTTGCGCGATGCGACCGCGACACTTGTCGATAGCATCTTTTATCCAGCGCAACACACTGCTATAAGTCTGGAGCGCATTGATCTCACTATGGCGGGAAATCAGAACAATTGGCTCGGTAGCCAGGATCCGCGGGGTGCGACTCCTGGAGCAGCAAATAGCGTTCTGTTTAACGACATAGCGGAAGTATCCGTGGTGGCTGCCCCCAATCCCTTTGTCGATCAAGTCACCATTACATATCGGGTGCCCACCCCCAGACTCCATGCAAATCTGTGGGTATTTGATCGCACGGGCAGGCGCGTGGCATCCTTGCTCGAAGGTATTGAAGGTGGTAGTCAGCGCGTTATAAATTGGAATGGGAACAACGATAATGGACAAATTTTGAAGCCCGGTATTTATGTTATCTACCTGGAAGCCGGTACACCAGAAGGCAAATTATTCCGCGTCCGAAAGCCTGTTGTGCTGGCAAAAGGAATAAGCCAATGAAGTGTGAAGGTTGAAGTGTGATAAGGCACCAGCCTTGGGGCGGGGTTTTATCATTAATTATTTACCGATGTCCCCACATCGGACCTATTCTCCCCTTTGATGCTGTGAGGAACAGATATGGAACAGTCATCGAAGGCATTACCTGAGACGCAAAAAGATCAGCTAACATTACCCTTTCAAATTTTGGGCGTGTGCTTGATCGCACTCGCGCTATTGATGGCTTTGAGCTTGCTATCGCACTCGCCAGAGGATCCGCCCAATTCGACGCGTCCTAACGAGTTGGCACAAAATCTGGTCGGATGGCTCGGCGCACACGTATCCTACCACTTGCTATTTGGCGTGGGCTATGGTGCTTACGCACTGATCGTTTTGGTATTTGTGTGGGGGTGGAACCGCCTCAGGATGTCAAGCGTCAGATCACTTGTGACGCACAGTATCATCCTGTTTTCACTGGTAGTGATTTATTGCAGCGCGACGGGCGTGCTTTTTTGGGAGCGGCCCACAATGGCCTGGAAATTGGGCGGTGGGCTGGGCTTTATGCTATCGTCCTTCCTGCTGGTGCCCTATTTGGGTACTGTTGGTTCTTATATTTCTTTGGCGACGCTATTTGTAGTGGTGTTGATGGTTACCACCGACATTCCATTTAACCGAAGCCCCAGGAGGTCTTTTTTTAGAAAGCGCGCAGAGAAATCTGACAATAATGGGACATCGACCGAAGTTGAAGACATCGATCAAAAAAAAAATACAACTGAAGAAGAGATTATCACCGATCCTATTTTAGATATAGCACAGGTCAATTGGAAAAAGGACGAATTGACCGCGGTACCTGAACCTGAGATCGCCGATGATATTGATGAAGAAGACATTGATGAATTGTTGGAGAAGCACACTACAAAAAAAGAGCCTATTGCTGACCCCATTCCAGATATGGCTCAAGTTGATTGGAAAGAAGACCAACTGGCCGAAGTGCCCAAATCTGAGACCGCCGAAGACGCTGTTGACAAATCAGAAAAAGATGTGTCACGGGTTGAGACAGAAGAAGACGAATTGTCTGAGGTGGAATTTGAAATAGTAGATAAAACGCCTGAGCCTGAGCCAGAACCTGTTCCGTCAAAACCCAAAAAGAAAATTGTGCGCAAGCGGTCTTCGACATATTTGCTGCCCAATTTGAAGTTGCTGGAAGATCCACCTCCGGGTGATGGGATTATAGACCGAGAAACCCTGTTTAAGGGGGCGCAGGTGTTGGAGCAAAGCTTGAGCAATTTTGGCGTTCAGGGCAAAGTAGTACAGGTCAACCCTGGACCTGTTATTACGACATACGAGGTTGCACCACCCCCGGGTGTGAAAGTCAGCAAAATCGTCGGACTTGCAGATGATCTCGCCCTCGTGATGAAAGCGCAAAGCATTCGCATTCAGGCGCCTATTCCCGGCAAAGCTGCGGTTGGCATTGAAGTGCCCAATCCAGAACCTTATACGGTCTTCTTAAAAGAAATTTTGGAATCGCGTGCATTTGAGCAGTCCGATTCAAAATTGATGCTCGGGTTCGGCAAAACAGCTTCGGGTGACCCCTATTGTGCCGATCTGGCAAAAATGCCGCATTTGTTAATTGCCGGCGCGACCGGAGCTGGCAAGTCGGGATGTATCAATGCGTTGATTTCCAGTATATTGTTCCGCTGCACACCAGAAGAAGTGCGTTTTATTATGGTGGATCCCAAAATGCTGGAATTGTCAATTTACAACGATATTCCCCATCTCCTATCTCCTGTTGTCGTCGATCCCAAAATGGCGTCGGGTGCGCTCAAGTGGGCAGTATCGGAAATGGAGAACCGATATCGCACAATGGCGCAGTTTACAGCACGCAATATTACTGATTTTAATGCCAAGATGGCGCGGCTGCGACAGGAAGCACCCACCGAGGAAGACCGCGACGAGATTCCCGATGCCTTGCCCTATATTGTCGTGGTGATCGATGAATTGGCCGATTTGATGATGACTGCACCGAGCGATATTGAAAACTCACTGGCGCGATTGGCACAAATGGCCCGCGCTGTGGGCATCCATCTCATTATCGCAACCCAGCGCCCTTCAGTGAATGTGATTACTGGTACAATCAAAGCCAATTTCCCAACGCGTATTGCATTTCGCGTGGCATCCAAGGTCGATTCGCGCACGATTATTGACGCCAATGGCGGTGAAAAACTCCTGGGTCGAGGTGATATGCTATTCTTGCCCCCTGGACAACCAGAACCCATTCGTCTTCACGGTGCCTGGATCGATACCGAAGAAACCGAACAATTAGTGGCCTGGGTGCGCGATCAGGGTGTCGAACTCGATAGCGTTGAATTTGAGGGCGAAAATAGCGATCTTTCTGTAGCAGAGAACGAGCGCGATGCTCGGTTTGATGAAGCATTGCGATTGGTGGTTATCCATCAGCAGGGTTCTGCATCGCTCCTGCAGCGTCGAATGAAGGTGGGATACTCGCGGGCTGCTCGCCTTGTTGATGAACTCGAAGCCGCAGGCATTGTTGGCCCGCCCAATGGATCGAGCAAGGGGCGCGAAGTCCTCGTTGACGAAAATTATTTAGAGGAACTCGAGGAGTTGGATGTATGATATGCAAAGTGCAAAATGCAGCGTTCCACAAGCACAGCTTGTATAAGTTTCTCGCTATTCTCGGTATTTTATTTTTCGCGGGAACTGTGCAGGCCGATAGGCGCGGTTCAGAAATGATTGCGAAATTACAAAAAAAATTTGCGGATCTCGAGACGCTTTCCGCCCACTTTGTCAAGCAACACTACTGGCGCGTGATGGACCAGCATCAAGAAATCAAAGGCAAATTATTGGTTCAGCGCCCCGACCAGTTTCGAATGGATTCGGATGTACAGGTGGTGGTGAGCGATGGCAAAACCGTGTGGCATTACGCGCCTGCTAATGCCCAGGTCCTGGTGAGCGATTACACCGCGATGGAAAATGATCGCAACTATGAGAAATTGTTATTTGATCTGATTTTTTGGGGCGGGTACGACAAAAATTATGTGCCCGTTTATGTGGGCGAAGAAAAGATACATCGCAAGACGTGTTACGCCGTTGATCTATTGGCAAAAAAGGAAGATACGTATATCCATAAAATTCGCCTGTGGATAGACAAACGCCTATATCTGGTGCGGCAGGTAGAATATCGCAATATCCACGAGGATGTGACAACATTTGTGTTGTCGGACTTGAAAGTAAATAAAAAAGCCAAGCCCGATCAATTTACATTTCACGTACCCAGCGGAGTGGAATTGATCGATGTGCGTTGACTGCTGACCGCTGATAGCTAACCGAAAGGAACAAATAATGGCTGTGGAAATTCAGGTGCGTGAAATACAAGACGCGCTATCCGATTATAGCGCGCGCGTAGATAAACTCGGGAGGTATCTTTGACCTCGGTCAAAGACGAGCAAAAATTGCCGAATTTGAAAAACTCATGGAAGCACCAGATTTCTGGAACGACCGCGGCTATGCACAGCAGATTATCGACGCCTGTAATGCGGAAAAATACTGGGTTGAAAATTGGGAAAATTTAAATGAGCAAACGGGCGATTTAGACGTATTTTTTCAATTGGCCTGCGAAGAGGGCGATGCCGAATCTCTATCGGAGGTCGCCGCCGAATTGCCCGAGGTTGGCGCAGCTTTAGACGCACTTGAATTGCAGCACATGTTAGGCAATCGAGAAGATCGCAACGACGCGATATTGACCATCCATCCAGGTGCTGGGGGTACCGAAGCCGCAGACTGGGCGCAAATGTTGATGCGTATGTACATGCGATGGGCAGAGCGGCGCGGGTTTCACACCAATGTCCTGGATACGCTTCCCGGCGAAACAGCCGGGATAAAGAGTGCGACAATTGAAGTGAAAGGCGATTACGCTTTTGGCTATCTTAAATCCGAATCAGGCGTACACAGACTGGTGCGGATTTCGCCTTATGATTCCAACAACCGGCGCCATACGTCGTTTGCGTCCGTTTTCGTTTATCCCGACGCCGAAGGCGATATCGAAGTAGAGATCAATCCCAATGATTTAAAAGTGGATACCTATCGCGCTGGGGGTGCCGGCGGACAACACGTGAACAAGACCGATTCCGCGGTGCGTATCACCCACGAACCCACGGGGATTGTGGTGCAATGCCAGAACGAGCGTTCTCAGCACAAGAATCGCAATACGGCCATGAAAATTCTCAAGGCGCGATTGTATCAACACATGCGGGAAGAAGAAGACAAAAAACGCGCAAAACTCGAAAGCACAAAAAAGCGCATTGAATGGGGTAGTCAAATCCGCAATTACGTTTTTCAACCCTATCAGATGGTAAAAGACGCGCGAACGGGCTTTGAGACATCGGATGTTTCGGGGGTTATAGATGGTGATCTTGACCCGTTTATCCGCGCATATTTACTGTCGTCGCACTCCGCGTGAACTGAGTTTTAAGCGGTGCTTGCAGACGGGCAACGCGCTTGACTTGAATATATATATTGGTTATAGTTTAACGACTTTCACAATGTTTGATCTTATAGGTATTTAAAGGGGTTGGGAGGCTCCGGTTTTGACTCGGATTGTGGGACAAACGCCAGAATCTCAATTGATTGAACAGCGCTTGCAAAAACTCGACGCCATTCGAGATTTGGGCATTGAGCCTTATCCGTATCGCTTTGAGCCCACGCACTATTCTGTGGATATTGTCACGTCTTTTGATGCGCTGAACGCATCGGGCGACGAGGTGCGGGTTGCCGGTCGATTGATTGTTACACGCGGTCATGGAAAAGCGGCCTTTGCCGATTTGCGGGATGCCAAGGGCCGCCTTCAAATTTATGTGCGGCTCGACAATGTTGGCGATGATGCTTTCGCACTGTGGAAATTGCTGGATATCGGCGATCTTATCGGCGTATCTGGTCAAGTTTTCAAGACGCGCACCGGTCAAATATCCGTTCAGGTTCAAACGCTCGTATTGTTGACCAAAGCCATTCGTCCGCTGCCCGTTCCGAAAGAAGAAATACGCGATGGCGAGCGCGTTGTACACGATCAATTTAGCGACAAAGAACTGAGATATCGCCGTCGTTATCTGGACCTGGCACTCAATCCCGATGTGCAGGCGGTGTTTCGCAAGCGCAGCGCAGTCGTATCTGCAATGCGCGAATTTTTAGATGCACGCGGTTTTCTCGAAGTCGAAACTCCGGTGTTGCAGCCGCTCTATGGCGGGGCTTCGGCCCGTCCTTTTGTCACACATCACAACGTGCTGGACATGCCGCTATATCTGCGAATATCCGATGAACTGTATCTCAAGCGTTTGATCGTGGGCGGGCTTGAAAAGGTGTATGAAATCGGCAAAAATTTTCGCAATGAGGGCATCGACCGAACTCATAATCCCGAGTTTTCGATGCTCGAATTGTACCAGGCTTACGCCGATTATTCAGATATGATGGCAATAGCCGAGGAACTCTACGCCTTTGTGGCCGAAAAGGTGAATGGCTCGACAACGCTCGAATACCAGGGGAGAGAAATTGATCTTTCACCTCCCTGGCCGCGCATTCCCATGCTCGACGCCATCGAAAGATACGGCGGTATTGATGTGGCGCGTTCCTCAGATGCCGACCTGAGTACAGCGTGCAAGCGTTTTGATTCTGATATTGAGCCAGGTGCAGAGCGCGGATTGTTGATCAATGCGTTGTTTGAAGCGTGTGTCGAGCCAGAATTGATTCAGCCAACCTTTATTACCGACTATCCCATTGCGGTGTCACCCCTGGCCAAACGCCATCGGACCCAAAAAGATCTCACCGAGCGGTTTGAAATTTTTATCAATGGTTGGGAAGCGGCCAATGCATTTTCGGAGTTAAACGATCCGATTGATCAGCGGCAGCGGTTCGCCCATCAAAAAACCCTGCGCGATCAAGGCGACGACGAGGCACAAGTTCTCGACGAAGATTTTTTAATGGCCCTGGAACACGGGATGCCGCCGACGGGTGGATTGGGCATTGGTGTTGACCGGATGGTCATGTTGCTCGCAGACGCGCCTTCGATTCGAGACGCGATTCTGTTTCCTCACATGCGCCCTAAAGAGGGCCTTGACGACCATGGATGAGTTGCTTCGCGCAACAGGTGTTTGCAAGCACTATGTCTTGGGGGACACCTGTATTGAGGTGCTCAAAGGAGTTGACCTCGGCGTTGTTCGCGGCGAAATTGTGGCAGTGGTTGGCGCTTCGGGGGTTGGAAAGAGTACTTTGTTGCACATTATGGGCGGGTTAGACCATCCGGCTTCGGGGACGGTTGTTATCGATGACGTTGATTTATTTGCCCTTTCAGATACTGATCGCGCCAAATTTCGCAACCGCCAGATTGGGTTTGTTTTTCAGTTTCACCACTTATTGCGTGATTTTACCGCGCTTGAAAACGTGATGATGCCCCTGATGATTGCCGGTATTTCGTCCGATGAAGCGCGGCTACCCGCACAAAAACTGCTCCGTGATGTCGGTCTGGAAAAGCGGCTTGCACATTTGCCTTCCGAACTTTCTGGCGGGGAAGCACAGCGCGTTGCTGTTGCGCGGGCATTGGTGACAAAACCCGCTATTGTTCTGGCTGACGAACCTTCTGGTAATCTCGATGTAGCGCGCAGTGCAGAGCTTCACGCATTAATTTGGGAGCTTTCCAGAACCCGGCAGCAAACGTGTATTATTGTAACACACGACCAGCATCTGGCCGCTCGCGCTGATCGGGTGGTCGAAATGGAAGATGGTCGTCTCGTCGTTTGAATAACAAAGCGTGTGGGACCAAACGAAACAGTGTTGAGTTTTTCTTTATAAACTGTTATATATGGGAATCAAAATCACGCTTCGCCAGATTTCTCAAGCGGTCAGGCGAGAGGAGTATTCGATGAACAGTATGTTTTCAGACCAGGTGAAGCAGGTCATGCAACTCGCTCGCGAAGAAGCAGCGCGCCTGGGACACAATTACATAGGAACCGAGCATTTGCTACTGGGCATCATACGCGGGGGCAAAAGTACGGCCGTCCAGGTACTGACAAATCTGAACCTAAATCTCGAAAGTATCAAGCAATCCATCGACGATTTTGTCGCCTCTTCTGGCAGTTCAATGACGATGGGCGAAGTGCCTTTTACGCCCCGCGCAAAGCAAATTCTCGAAATTGCAGCCAATGAAGCCAAAGAAATGAAGAGCCGAGTCGTGAGAACCAGCCATCTTCTGTTGGCTCTGTTGAAAGATAAAGACGGGGTTGCCGCACAGATTTTGGTCACATTCGGCGTAGATCACAGAACCGCCAAGGAGGAGGTGATTGCCGTTTTGCAAGGAAAATCTTCGTCGGGTAGGCGCGAAAAAAGAAAAAGCAAAACGCCTTTCCTCGATCATTTCGGACGCGATTTAACCGATCTGGCGCGGCAAGGCAAATTGGATCCGACCATTGGTCGTGATCGCGAAATCGAACGGGTGTCACAGGTGCTGGCCAGACGCAAAAAAAATAACCCGGTGCTGGTGGGCGAACCCGGCGTGGGTAAAACGCAGATCATTGAAGGATTGGCGCAGCGCATTGTAGGACGACGGGTCCCACAAATTTTGCTGGATAAGCGCGTGGTCACACTCGATATGGGCGGCATTGTCGCCGGCACAAAATACCGCGGGCAGTTTGAAGAGCGTCTGAAAGCCGTGATGAATGAACTCCAGCAAAGCCAGAATGTAATTATTTTTATCGATGAGTTGCACACCATTGTCGGTGCCGGTAGTGCCGAGGGTACGCTGGATGCGTCCAATATGTTTAAACCCTCTCTCTCCCGCGGCGAGTTGCAATGCATTGGTGCAACGACCTTAGACGAATATCGAAAATATATTGAAAAGGATGGCGCACTCGAGCGGCGTTTCCAGACGATTGTGGTCGATGCCCCTTCAGTGGATGAGACCATTGAAATTCTCAAGGGCCTGAAAGACAGTTATGAGACACATCACAAAGTGTCTTTTTTACCCGAAGCTATCGAAGCAGCTGCACAAATGGCCGACCGCTACATCAGCGATAGGCACTTGCCCGACAAGGCCATCGATGTAATCGATGAAACGGGAGCGCGGGTGCGATTGTCCCGCCTCAATCCCCCCGAAGAGATCAAGGAAATCGAGATGGCTATTGGCGAGATTACGCGAAAAAAAGATAAAGCTGCCGAAAATCAACAATTTGAAGAGGCGGCCAGATTGCGCGATCGCGAGCGGGAACTCAAAAGCGAACTCGAAAATATGCGCCAGGCCTGGGAAGTGCAGGTGACAGATGATGTGGTCGAAGTGACAGAAGAACACATTGCCGAAGTAATTTCGAGCATGACCGGCATTCCTGTGTTTCGGCTGGCACAAGCCGAATCCGAAAGACTGATCAACATGGCGTCCGAGTTGCAAAAACGAGTGATCGGTCAAGAAGAAGCGGTTTCCACGGTATGTCGCTCCATTCGGCGCACGCGCGCGGGCCTCAAAGACCCCAATCGCCCAATCGGCACATTTTTATTCCTCGGCCCCACGGGTATTGGCAAAACGTACTTGGCGCAAGCACTGGCGCAGTACCTATTTGACGATGAAGATGCACTCATAACCGTAGATATGTCGGAATATATGGAAAAATTCGCGGTGTCTCGACTCGTTGGTGCACCGCCTGGTTATGTGGGATACGACGAGGGCGGACAACTGACGGAGAAAGTGCGCCGGCGTCCCTATTCGGTGGTTTTACTCGATGAAATTGAAAAAGCCCATCCCGATGTGTTTAATATTCTCTTGCAGGTATTGGATGAAGGACGCTTGACAGATAGCTTTGGGCGCAAGGTAAATTTCAAAAATACCATTCTGATCATGACATCCAATCTGGGAACCAGAGATCTGCAAAAGGCAGGGGGTTTGGGATTTGGCCGGTCAGACAAAAAATCAATCCGGGAAAAAATGGAAGAGCGCATCAATGAAGAAGTCAAAAAGACATTTAATCCCGAATTTATCAATCGCCTGGATGAAACGGTGATTTTCAATCCGTTGGATCGAAAAGAAATTATTCAGATCGTCGATATCGAGCTTGAAAAAATTCTCGCTCGCGTTGCAGAACGCGATATTGAAGTACGCCTCACACAGGGAGCCAAGAGTTTGATCGCCGAGAGGGGCTATGATCCGACGTATGGCGCGCGGCATCTGCGGCGCACCATTCAAAAGATGATTGAAGATCCCCTGGCCGAAGAGATCATTCTGGGCCACTTTGTGGATGGCTGCAAGGTTCGGGTGAGCAAAAAAGGCGATACGCTCAACTTTGAAGGAGATTCTATCGCGAAAAAAGAATCGAAAGACACGACCGAGGTTCAGATGAGTAAAAAAGACAATACGCTCAACTTCGCCGATGAAAGCGAGGCGGATGATCTTGATGAAAAAGTTGAAGACCAGGGCAAATCGGGAGATCCCATCGGTGAAGAGGAAGTGGTAAACAGGAACAAAGCATGATCGTGAAGGTGCGGTCAATACCCAAACGGCCCGGGCAGCAGTCCGGGCTGTTTGTCGTACAGTCGGAACATTTTTCTATGTTGGGCGTTTGAGGCTTACAAATCCGAAAAAAGGAACGCATGTCTGTTTTTAGATAGGTACTTCGCAACGTGAAAAAATTTTGTACGTACAGTATTTTGGTCATTATGGTACTATTGGGCGGTCACACGGATGCCCAAGAAGGTCCAGTGATTCAGGAGATCCGCATTCAGGGCAATGATTGGGTTGAGACTTCTTTTATCGAATCCCAAAGCGGTTTATTCAAAGGGCAGAATCTGGTAGAAGGCGAAGCCGCGCGGGTGATTCGCAATCTTTACAAAAGCGGTCTGTTTTCTGACATCAAAATTTCTATAGATCAAGTGCCAGATGGTGTGGCTGTTATTATTGATTTGAAAGCCGTACCGCGTTTGGGTGAGGTGGTTTTGACGGGCAATCGCGCTATAAAGGATAAGACACTAAAACGCGAACTGGCATTGATTGAAGGCCAGTTGATACGGCCGCGAGAAAAAAAGAGATCGGTCAACAAATTGGTCGCTCTCTACCGCAAAAAAGGCTATTTGCTCGCCTCAGTGGATGTGAAAGAAGAGGCAGTTGATGAAGATGGACGATTGCCATTGACCTTTGAAATGCAAGAGGGCGAAAAGGTCAATCTAAAAAAAATCCGTTTCCACGGCAATACGGCATTGACCGAAAAGCAACTGCGCAAGCAGATGAAGGAGACCAAACAAGACGGCTGGTGGTTTGGGGGGGGCAAATACAGCGAGGAAACTTATCCCGACGATAAAGAATTGGTTTTGGCCTTTTACCGACAAAACGGATATCGAGAAGCGGCAATTGTATCTGATAGTCTGTCCTACGGCCCTGTAAAAAAAGATATGTATCTCGATATCACTATCGAAGAAGGACCACTTTATCGCTTTGGTGCAGTGAGTTGGTCGGGCAATGAGAAAATCACGGATGCGGGCTTTTCTCACTTTATTGTGGTCGATTCCGGCGCGGTTTACAACGAGGAGCGCGTCTTAAAATCGCGGGAGCAGTTGCAAAATGCCTATATGGACATCGGGCATATAGGCGCGCAGGTTTTTCCGCAACAAAAACCTATTGAAGGTCACGTGGTCAATGTGCATTTTGACGTGGTCGAAAAAGATCCATGGACAATTCGCAAAATTCTGATTACGGGCAATACCAAAACCAAAGATCGCGTGATTCGACGCGAGTTGCGCGTGCGGCCAGGCGATACGTTTAGCCGCGCACTTTTGGAGCGCAGCGTGCGCGAAGTCATGCAACTCAACTTTTTCACCAATGTGTTACCCGAGCCTATCGCGGTAGAAGAAACATCGGAGATCGACCTCGCGTTCACCATAGAAGAAAAATCAACAGGTACGGCGTCTATCGGGGCGGGATATAGCGAACGCGACAAGCTCATTGGCACCATTGGGTTGCAAATTCCCAATTTTAGAGGCAATGGACAACAACTCGATTTCCAGTGGGAGTTTGGGTCGCGCCGCGAAACCTTTAGCATTGGGTTTACCGAACCGTGGTTCCGCAACACCCCCACGAGTATATCAGCATCGCTGTTCCGAAGCACCATACGACTGGCAACTTATGGCGTGGCTGACTTCGATCAGCGCACAGAGGGCGGCGCATTTCGCCTCGGACGCAGGCTGCGCTGGCCCGATTATTCGCGTATTTCTGGAGGATATCGCCTCGAGAAGGTTGCCTTTATCAATTTTTCCGACAGTACAGATGTAAGCAATCCCTTTTATCAGGACAATATAACCAGCAGCATCAGCGCGAACTTGACCCGCGACAGCCGCGATTTGCCGATTTTTCCCACATCTGGAGGCGTCATTTCCTATTCGCCCGCATTGGCTGGCGGATTTTTGGGCGGTAATAGAGATTTTCACAAGCACGATATTGTCACGAGTTTTTACTTTCCTATATTCTGGCGATTGGCCTTAAATGTGCGGTCGCAATTGGGCTTTGTCGCCAGTTATGGCCCCGAGAGCGTTCCTTACCAGGAGTTGTATCAGCCAGGCGGCGTCGATATTTTTGAAGGCACCATGTTGCGCGGTTATCCCGACCGCTCAGTGGGACCACAAAACAGGGGTGAACCAATTGGGGGCGTCGCGCAGTTGTTATTTAACGCAGAAATCAGTATTCCCATTGTGCCCAATCAGTTTTATGGTCTCATTTTTGCCGATGCGGGCAATGCCTGGGGAAGTCTGGATCGGATCAGCCTGACGGATATGCGTCGTTCGGCCGGTTTTGGCATTCGGATTGTGGCGCCTGTGGTAGGTATTATGGGATTTGATTTTGCATGGGGATTTGACCGTCGGCGTGTCGATGGTCAATCTGTACAGATGATGACGCATTTCCAATTCGGTCCGCAATTTTATTAGCGGTCAGGCTCCTCCCATACCCCTGGATGGGAAGGGAGGGCCAAAAGTTTTATTCACGGAGGGAGTTTTTGATGACACGCTGTCGCCTATTTTATGTCGCGCTATCTCTGGCACTAACTGGCATAGCCAGTACTGCTGGCGCGGAGCTAAAGCTGGGGTATATTGATTCGCAAAAAATTTTGGATCAGTACAAACCCTATCAAGATGCTTTGAGAGAATTTAACCGTTACGAAGATGAAATCGAGCGAGAGATGAGCACCATGCAAAACGATCTGGCCAAGATGCAGGATACCTACGAACGTCAATCTCTCCTTTTGAGTGACAAACGCAAAAAAGAAGAGCAGCAGGCCATTATGAAAAAACAGCAGGAACTACAGCGGTTTGTGCAAGACGCCACCTCCCCGCAAGGCCGTCTCGCGCGCAAAACCGCGGAATTGTCCGAACCCATTATTCAAACAGTGAATGCGGTTATCAAACAAGTGGCAGAGGACGAAGGTTTTGATTTTGTGCTCAATTCGACTGCCCTGGCCTATGCGAAAGAGGCACACGATTTGACCGACAAGGTCCTCGAAGCACTTGCCAAAGATCTCGAGACCAAAGCGAAAACCGAGGGACCATAGCAAATCATCTGTATATGTTGTTTTTTAAAAGTCTCTGATTTACCCCGCGGGGTGACCGGAGACTTTTTAATGTGAACATTGGAGGATGCCGTGACTCTGGATATTAGAGATATTGAAAAAATTCTACCGCATCGTTACCCTTTTCTTCTCGTGGATCGCGTAACCGAGTTGGTGCCTGGCGAACGATTGATCGCGTACAAAAATGTGTCGGCTAATGAGCCATTTTTTCAGGGGCATTTCCCCGGTAATCCCGTAATGCCGGGCGTGCTCATTATTGAAGCACTGGCTCAGGCTGCTGCAATTTTGATGAGTGATGGACAGGAAAGCGATTTGATCCCATTGTTCATGGGCATTGACAAGGCCCGTTTCCGAAGACAAGTTGTGCCCGGCGATCAACTTCAGCTAAAAGTCGAAGTAGGCCAAAAACGCCGCAATGTGTGCAAAGGGCTTGGTGAAGCCACAGTGGATGGCGAAGTCGCTGCACAGGCCGAATTGATGGCGATGTTTGCAAAACGCGAGGATTTGTAGTCCCAATTCGCCTGGCCTAAAAGAAAAAACTCGGCACTACTATAAAAGCCGAGTTTTTTCTTTTATAACGGTTTTTATCCGCACACCGCTCATTTTTCTCTTTCCAAAACTTCCCATTCCTCAAATAAGCGATTCATTTTATTTTGAACCTCTTCCTTTTCTTCCGCCAGTTCTTTCAGGCGGTGCCAGTCGGTAGCGAGGTCTTCTCGCGCCATTTCTTCAGCTATCTGATCGGCCTGGCCCTCGAGTGCTGCAATCGCATCTTCTATTTCAGCCAGGCGGAGCTCTCGTCTTTGCTGCTGCCGCATGACACGCTTTCGGCTTTTATAGTCGGTTTGCGTTTTGGGTGTGTTCTTTACAGTCGGTATTTCTGCATCCTGCATCTGACGCTGGTAACTATCGTAATTGCCATCTACCAGTTGCCACTTTCCGTTGCCAAGCACGAGCAGGCGACTGACCAGACGGTTGAGAAAATACCGGTCATGTGAAACCGCGATCACAGTCCCCTCAAAAGCATCAAGCGCGCTTTCAAGCACATGGCGGGCGGCGATATCCAGATGGTTGGTAGGCTCGTCGAGCACCAGCAGATTGAGAGGTGAACGCATGAGTTTTGCCAGGGCAACGCGACTTTGTTCTCCACCACTGAGCGAACCCGTCTCGCGCTCCACATCGTCTCCAGAAAAAAGAAAAGCACCCAGAAAGTTTCTAATCTCAACTTCTGGGACATTGGGCGTGAGCGACCAGATTTCTTCGAGAACGCTCAAATTGGGATTCAGGTCCTGACGGGTTTGCGCGTAATAACCGATCTCGAGACCTTTTCCCGGGATAATGCGCCCCGAGTCCGATGCGAGTTGTTCCATAAAAATTTGCAAGAGTACGGATTTGCCCGAACCATTGGGACCTATAATGCCAAGGCGCTCGCCCCGCCACAATGTGAAGCTGAGATCGGCAAATAGAGGACGGCCAGGATAGGCTTTGGTGAGATTTTCAACCTGCAGGACGCGATCTCCACCACGTGTAGTGGCGTTAAATTTGAGCGCAATATCGCGTTGTTGCACAACGCTTTCTACGCGGTCGAGTTTTTCGAGTGCCCTGCGTCGGCTCTGCGCTTGTTTGGTCTTTTGCCCGGCGATATTGCGGCGGATATACTCTTCGGTGCGCTCGATATGCGCTTGCTGCGCCCGATAGGCTTTTTGCTGCTGTGCGCGGCGTTGCTCTTTTTCCTGAATATAAAAGGAATAGGTTCCCGAATACTGCTCGATCACGCCGCGCTCCAAATCTACAATTTTGGTCACAGTGCGCTCGAGAAAAGTGCGGTCGTGAGAAATGATGACAAAGGCATTGGCATAATCCGAGAGAAAGTACTCGAGCCATTCTATAGCTTGCAGATCGAGATGGTTAGTCGGCTCGTCCAGGAGCAACAGATCGGGTTCTCGTGCGAGCAATTGGGCAAGAGCCAGACGATTTTTCTGTCCGCCACTGAGCACTTGAGTCGGCAATTTCAGATCGGTTTCGCAAAACCCGAGGCCAAAGAGAATGGCTTTGGTACGGGCTTCTGTCGCATACCCACCCATGTGCTCATACTGGTCGCGGAGATGCCCGTAATCATTGAGCACAGCATCGGAATTTTCACCCTCAGCCATGGCTTTTTCCAAATTCTGAAGGCGATGTTGCAGTGCCAGAATATCGGCAAAAGCATCGAGTGCTGCATCCATGACTGTGCATTCTGGATCAAATATGGGTTCTTGTGTCAGAAATCCAATGTTGAGGCCACGCTGTCGGTGCAGCTGTCCGCGGTCGGGCAGACTTTCTTCGGTTATGATCCGAAGCAACGTGGTTTTACCACACCCATTGGGGCCGACAAGCCCAATGCGCTCACCCGGATCAATTTGCCAATAAATACCAGTGAGCACATCGTACGCGCCGAAAGATTTCCAGATATCTTCGAGTTGAATAAGTGCCATGTCACCTTTTACCGTCTTTCGCGCTATTGAGCACCTGGCGCAGATCTTCCGCAGATTGTCGAGCGGCGTCTGCAAAGTCGGTACCACTGGAAGCGTAGAGGATGCTGCGCGACGAGTTGACGAGAATACCACTGCCTTTATTGTTCAGACCATTCTGGACAATTGCATTAGTCTGACCGCCTTGCGTCCCCACACCGGGCAAAAGGATGGGGAGATCGGTGGCAATCGCGCGAATGGTTTTTAAGTCGTTGGGATGTGTCGCGCCCACAACGAGACCGCAGGGTCCTTTTCGTGACCATTCCACTGCTTTTTGCGCGAGGACCTCATAAAGCACGCCGTGGTCTGTATTGAGGCGTAAAATATCGGCCGATCCGGGATTGGATGTAAGACACAAAAGGAAGGCACAGCCGTTTTGATAAGTCAAAAAGGGATCAATAGCATCTGTTCCCATCAGAGGGTTGACTGTCACTGCATCAACGCCGAGTTGGCAATACGCCATGTATGCATAGTGTTCTGCTGTATTACCAATGTCGCCAGCTTTGAAATCGAGTACAATTGGCATGTCGTTGGGAATAGATTGGATCGCGCCTCGAAGTGCCTCCCAACCCGCTATGCCCTGCGCGCCAAAAAATGCAAAATTGGGTTTATAGGCACATGCAATATCCCGTGTGGAGGCTATAATTTCCTTGAGAAAAGCGAGCGTGGGATTGGATCTTCCTTTGAGATGTCCGGGAAGCTTTGTCGAATCGGGATCAAGCCCCACACACACAAAACTATCGTTGCGTTGTACTGTATCGCTGTATTTTTCTAAAAAAGACATTCAATATCTCCATTAAGCAAATGGCGGACCCCTTGTGGGAATCCGCCGTTACTGAATAACACCACTTCAGCACATGCTTTGAAACAAGCGGGCCTGTAAGCCGAGTTCTGTCGTTTGGTATCCCAAACGGATGGTCATTTATCTGGGACGCCAGTTACCCGACGCCTCTTGCAGCCTACCCGAGCGTAATAGCGAGACGGGCCATCTCTCCGCTCCTATTCGGCCTTGCTCCAAATGGGGTTTACCGTGCCGCGCTCGTCGCCGAGTCGCGCGGTGGGCTCTTACCCCACCGTTTCACCCTTGCTCGCTGCGCAAAACATCACGCCCGCTGGCGGTCTGTTCTCTGTGGCACTTTCCATCGGGTCTCCCCGCCTGGGTGTTACCCAGCATTTTGCCCTGTGGAGCTCGGACTTTCCTCATCCCAAAAGGGACGCGACCACCCGGCCCGCTTGTAATATTTTTATTTTTCAGATGTGTCGGCACTATCTTTTTCCGCAATGCCCAAATTTGCCAATCGGTCGGCTTCTTTATTTTTTTCTCGGCGCACATGTTTGATCTGAAAGCCGTCAAAAGTTCTACTCTGCGTTTGGGCAGTTTGATAAAGCGGCAAAAGTCCCCCGCTTTTGACTTTGTACGTCCCATTCATCTGGCGAACAACGAGTTCGCTGTCGGAAAATACCGTCACCCGATTGGCTTTGAACC
>JAGWBW010000006.1:2700-4427 GCA_021295695.1 Candidatus Latescibacterota bacterium | reverse complement strand
TGAGAACCTCTCCGTCTGCTTCAATGCGAATTCCAATGCCAGCATGCCCGGGATTGCCCCTGGATGCCCCGTCGATAAATAGGGTCAATTCGGTCAAACCTCAGCCTCTTCATCACTCCAAACCAGAAGGCGACCACAACTTTCGCAGCGCATGATGCTGTCGGTGCGTCTGACTTCTACCAGACGCTGAGGGGACAATTGGCGGTAACAGCCGCCACAAGACCCTTTGCGAACTGGTACAATGGCAATACCACCTTTAACAACTCTGCGGATGCGATTATACATGTTTAAAGGGCTGTGTTCCACACCGGGTTCAATGGCTGATCGTTTCTTGTTCCAGGAACGCACATTTTTTTCTACGGAATTGAGTTTGACCGTCAAATCGTCAATGCGTTTTTGCCGGTCTTCCTCAATTTCCCGATAGTAATTTTCGTCTTCGCGGAGTTTTTCCACAATTTTTTCAACGGTATCGATACTTTCCAAAATGGCGGTTTCGTGCTGGTCCTTGCGGTCGTGGAGGGTTGCGATTTCGAGTTGCAAGGCATCGTATTCTTTATTCGTCTTTACTTCATAAAGACGGTCCTGGTGTTTTTTCAGGTCTTCTTCTATTGCGCTGAGTTCTCTTTCGAGTGCTCGGCGATCTTTTTCGAGTTCTTCACTGCGCTGTTGTTGGGTGTCGAGTTGATCGCGTGCATCTTGCAGTTCACTTTTGAGACTATCGATTTCTTTGGGGTAATCGGTTTGAGATTGGTGTAACGCGTTGATTTCTTTATCTATTTCTTGAAGCTTCAGCAAATTAACCAAACTATCTCTCATGCGCGGGTCTCCTTGTGAATCGTAAAAAAAAGGTGCTACCCTGAACAGGTGCACCTTTCTATAGCCGTCTTTACTACAACTTGAACCTCTTGATCAGAGGCATTGTAATGGTGGGCGATACTGGATTTGAACCAGTGACCTCCGGTATGTGAAACCGGCACTCTAACCAACTGAGCTAATCGCCCAATTTTGCAATAATACCGCACAGAACGGCCGACCTATTTTTTAATATTAAAAAGAAGGACTGGAAGTTTCGCAGTGTATTTTAATTAACAAAAGATAGTTTGGGATGTCAAGCCCGATGTATCATGAAATCAGGCTCTGGCCGCATCATCGCATTTACGCATTTTCTTTTACCAGCACAGTATCGGGCCGCTGACCTATTGACGGTGGCGCCATTAAGCGAATCTGTTGTGCCGTCAAATTTTCATAATCATCGACATTGTAATATGTATTTGCCCACGATGAATGCCCGGGGCTGTATTTATACAGAAAGGCACGTCGCTCGTGATCAGCTGTCCACGGCATAGTTCCATGTACCAGTGCCTCTGTAAAAATCAACGCATCCCCCGCGTTCACTTCGGGCTGTACCACATAGTGAGGCACCCGTTCATACTCCCGCACATCCTGTGGAATGCTGTTCAAAAAATTGGTCTTGTGCGTGCCGGGAATACAACAAAACCCACCATCGCCTCTGCGTGCAGGCATCGTAAAAAAGGTCACCACCGTCAACCCGGTTCGAATAACACCATCGCGGTATTTGTACCAGTGATCGCCCTCGCGCCCATTATCGCCCCCGTGCAATCGCCCTCGCTGCCCACCTTTTTGCATAAAAATGCTGTAATCGTGATCAATGCGCACCTTTGATCCCAAAAATTCCAACAGATAAGGCATAATCTTCGGGTGATCCA
>JAGWBW010000006.1:0-2629 GCA_021295695.1 Candidatus Latescibacterota bacterium | reverse complement strand
AGTTCATCAACTTCCCGCTCTGACAATACATTTTTGATGACAATATAGCCATCTAAATCAAATACGAACTTATCTTCAATATCCACCGATAACTGCATGCTTTACTCCTTTGGATATGGATACAAAACAATCGGATTAGAAAAAGATAACGTCATGTGTGACTTTGAAATAATGGTGAAGAAAACAAGCAATCAGTGGTCAGCAGTCAGAAAAACAAGGACTTTAGAGCCGTCATTGCGGCAGGGTGTTAGCCGCCACGCGCAGCACAACGCCAGTAATCCAGTGGTTTTGAAGTCGCACATCACGCAAAAGATAATAGCCTTAATCACATGCGTCAAAGCATTTGAAACCACATCAGTCGATAAATCAATGGGAGTAGCCCCGCGATACATAATGCTTTGTTCCTTGCCTATGTTGATAAACTGAAGTATTTTTTACAGGATATTTGGGAATATTGGGCCTGAAGGAATTCGACATGAAACCTGAAGATAGTGCCAGAAAGAACATCGACAGGCAACTGGAAGCCGCAGGCTGGAGTATTCAGGATCGTGAGAATTTGAATCTCGGGGCCTCGCTGGGCGTGGCTATCCGGGAATTTTCACTGAAACCTGGGCTGGCAGATTACCTGCTTTTTGTCAACCGAAAAGCCGTTGGTGTGTTAGAAGCAAAGCCTGAAGGTACGACATTGAGCGGCGTAGCCGAGCAATCTCAGAAATATCTAACAGGAGTCCCTGAAAATCTCCTACAGGCAGAGCCACCTCCTTTTGCCTATGAAACTACTGGTGTCGAGACATTCTTCCGGGACGAACGTGATCCATATCCGCGTTCCAGACGGGTATTTGCATTTCACCGGCCCCAGACTCTCCAGGATTGGATTGAAGAGAAAGGAACGCTTAGAGCGCGGCTACTACACCTGCCACCGTTGATCGAAGTACCGCTGCGGGATTGCCAGATTGAGGCCATTGAAGGGCTTGATCAGTCATTTAAGGAAGCCCGACCAAAAGCACTCATACAGATGGCTTCTGGCAGTGGTAAAACATATACAGCCATTTCCTTTATCTATCGCCTGATCAAATTTGCCGGAGCCAAGCGTGTCCTGTTTCTGGTAGATAGAAGTAATTTAGGCCGTCAGACAGCGCGGGAATTCCAGCAGTATAGTACACCCGACGATGGTCGCAAATTTACAGAATTATACAATGTCCAGCATTTGCGCTCCAATAAGATCGACAAAGTTAATAAGGTGTGCATCACGACGATCCAGCGCTTGTATTCAATGCTAAGTGGTGAGATTGAATATCACACAGAAGATGAGGAAGGTTCTTTGTTCGATACTTCCCCGGAGCGTTTCGATCGCGAGCAAGAAAAGGAAGTTATTTATAATCCGAGTATTCCTGTTGACACATTTGATTTCATCGTCACCGACGAGTGCCACCGCTCAATTTACAATGTGTGGCGCCCGGTTCTGGATTATTTCGACGCCTTTGTGATTGGTCTGACAGCAACGCCTTCCATGCAAACCCTGGGATTTTTCGACCAGAATCTGGTGACGGAATACAGTCATGAACGCGCTGTCGCGGATGGCGTGAATGTCGGCTATGAAGTGTACAGAATCAAGACCCGGATTACAGAGGAAGGCAGTAAGATTGAGGCTGGTTTCCATGTAGACAAGCGCGACAAGTTGACACGAGCGACGCGGTGGGAACGGTTAGATGAGGACCTGGATTATGATTCTCGCCAACTCGACCGAGAAGTGGTTGCTCCCGACCAGATCAGGACTGTGATCAAGACATTCAAAGAGCGATTGTTCACTGAGATTTTCCAGGGCAGAACCGAGATCCCCAAAACACTCATCTTTGCCAAGGATGACTCGCACGCAGAAGATATAGTCCATATCGTACGGGAAGAATTTGGCAAGGGCAATGAGTTTTGCAAGAAAATCACCTATCGCACCACAGGTGAGAGCCCTGAAAATTTAATCACAAGTTTTCGCAACTCCTATAATCCCAGAATTGCGGTAACCGTAGATATGATCTCCACTGGCACAGACATACGCCCCCTTGAGTGCTTGCTATTTATGCGTTCAATCAAGTCACGAGTGTATTTCGAGCAAATGAAAGGCCGTGGAACGCGCACAATTTCAGATACGGATATCAAGGCGGTAACGCCGGATACCAACCACAAGACTCATTTCGTAATTGTCGATGCCGTGGGTGTATGCGAGGACGACAAGACCGATTCCCGACCTCTGGAGAGAAAGCGGAGTATTCCCTTTGACAAACTACTCTTTGAGATCGCCATGGGGAAAAGGAATGAGGATACCATTACGACGCTGGCAGGCAGACTGGGACGACTGGACCAAAAGTTGCACGACGGAGAGCGTACAGAGATCAGCGAAATTTCAGATGTCCCAATCAGGGAACTGACACATCGCCTTCTGGACGCTGTTGATCCAGATAAGAAAATCGAGAAAGCAAAAGAACTTTTCTCGACAGACAAGCCTGATGAGAAACAGATCGCGCAAGCTGGCGAGGAATTAGTGGCGATTGCCTGCGATCCTTTTGACGATCCCAATTTGCGAAATAAGCTCATTGAGCTTCACCAGCGAAGCGAACAGATCATTGATATAGTC
>JAGWBW010000077.1 GCA_021295695.1 Candidatus Latescibacterota bacterium | reverse complement strand
ATGCACCTGTTGAAACTGACGCGTCTCTCAACGGACAGGTACACCACGAGACCCCTGCCACACCAGGCCCAACAGCTGCATCCTGCGATATTACAGATGGGACATGTGAGGCGTGTCAGTAGAGCGATTAGCGAAAAAAGAGATGAACCTAACAACTTCACAATACACAGCACCGGCGCGGATCGAGTATTTGAAGGTGCAGAACTTTCGTGCATTGCGGGAAGTTGAGTTCAAGGAATTGACACCGCTGACTGTGTTGCTCGGTCCCAATGGCAGCGGGAAATCAACAGTATTTGACGTATTTGCGTTTCTATCTGAATGCTTTGAGGTGGGTTTGCGTCGCGCCTGGGATCAACGTGGCCGTGCCAAAGAACTGCGGACGCGCGGCAACATCGATCCCGTTGTCATCGAACTCAAGTACCGCGAACAGCCGCGCACGCCTCTGATCACTTATCACCTGGCTATTGACGAAGACCGCAACCGCCCCGTTGTCAAGGAGGAATGGTTACAATGGCGGCGCGGCCAACGCGGCAGACCATTCCGATTCCTCGATTATCGCGAGGGACAGGGCAGAGCGGTCAGCGGTGAGCAACCCGACGAATTGGACACGCTTTACTCGGGACCGATCCAATTAGACCCGCGCAACGAGGTACCGCTCCAATCGCCCGACCTGCTGGCAGTCAATGCCCTGGGACAACTTGCCGATCACCCGCGCGTAGCAGCACTGCGCGACTTCATCACCGGATGGCATGTGTCATACCTCTCGGCAGACAGCGCACGAGGCCAGCCCGAAGCGGGACCTCAAGAGCGACTGTCTAAGAGCGGCGACAACCTTGCCAATGTCATACAGCACCTTGCAGAACAATACCCCGAGCGACTTAACCAGATCTTTGAGATGCTACGCCAGCGGGTACCGCGCATTGAGCGCGTGCTATCAGAAGTCATGCCCGATGGCCGCTTGTTGTTGCAAATTAAGGACGCACCATTCAGCAACCCGGTGCTGGCGCGATTCGCTTCTGATGGCACATTGAAAATACTGGCTTACCTGGTGCTATTATACGACCCCGAACCGCCGCCCTTCATCGGCATCGAAGAGCCGGAAAACTTCTTGCACCCTCGATTGCTTCCGGAACTTGCGGAAGAGTGTCGTGCGGCCTGCGAGCGCACGCAGTTATTGGCGACCACGCATTCGCCATTTTTCCTGAACGCACTGCGTCCCAAAGAGGTCCGCGTCCTCTGGCGCGACGCGGAGGGGTACACACAAACACGCCGAGTCGCAGATATACCCGGCATACCGGAATTTGTCGAAGAGGGTGCATATCTTGGCCATCTATGGATGGAAGGATATTTCAATCTGGGAGACCCGCTGGACAGACATGGTGAACCGACTCGTCCTCTGGAGGGACGCGGGTAATGACGGTGCTACATCTGGAATTACTCGTTGAAGAACCCTCAATGGAGGCCTTCTTGCGAGAGCTATTGCCGCGCATGCTGCCTGCGGAATGCACATTCAAAATTCATCCGTTTCAGGGAAAGCCAGACCTGTTGGACAAGTTGCAAAATCGTCTGCGAGCCTATGCAAAATGGTTACCCGACAACTATCGCATCTGCGTAATCGTTGACCGCGATAACGACAACTGCGAACAATTAAAACAAAAACTTGAAAACATTGCTTCTCGGACTCAACTGCTCACCCGCTCACAGGCCCGTGGTCGCCCATGGCAACTGGTCAACCGTATTGCCATTGAAGAACTGGAGGCATGGTACTTTGGTGACTGGCAGGCGGTGTGTAATGCCTATCCGAGGGTTTCAAAAAAAATTCCAAATCAGGCACGCTATCGCCACCCCGATGCAATCCGCGGAGGCACATGGGAAGCTTTCGAACGCATCCTGAAGCGACATGGCTACTTTAAAACTGGACTACGCAAAGTGGAGGCTGCCAGAGACGTTGGCATTCATATTGATTCTAATCGTAGCCGTTCGCACAGTTTTGTGAAATTCCGCGAAGCCATCATTGAGGCAACTGCTTGAACCATTACTGTATCTCATTTTTTTTAAAGGAGTTGTAATATGTCTAAGCTCATATTTGAAGACGAAGACGTTGAAAGTCAAGCAAATATGGACTACAAGGATGGCCGTTGAGGCGGAGAATACTGACGTACCCTCCGCGCTGTGTTGTGGTGCCACTGGCGAGGCGTATGACCTGACCAGGCGCATCAACCCGGAAGACAAGCGATTGCTCAACTGCCGGCAGGTGGATGTAAACCAGTTGATGCCCCTGAAATACGAATGGGCATGGGAGCACTATCTCAACGGATGTGCCAATCACTGGATGCCGACAGAAGTACCGATGCAGCGCGACATAGAACTCTGGCGCTCAAATGCCCTGAACGACGCCGAGCGAAAAGTCATCTTGCGAAACCTCGGATTCTTCAGCACAGGCGAAAGCCTCGTCGGCAACAACATCGTACTCGCCATCTTCAAACACATCACAAACTCCGAAGCCCGGCAATACCTCTTGCGCCAGGCATTTGAAGAAGCCATACACACGCACACATTCCACTACATCGTCGAATCCCTGGGCCTGAACGCACGCGAAGTATTTAACATGTATCACGAAGTCTCGTCCATCGAAGGCAAAGACAAATTCGTAATGGAACTAACCGAAGACGTGTTAGATCCCAACTTTTCAACACAAAGCATTGAAGGCATGCAGAAATTCGTGAAAAATCTCGTCGGCTTTTACGTCATCATGGAAGGCATATTCTTTTACAGCGGCTTTGTCATGATCCTCTCCTTCCATCGACAAAACCGCATGACCGGCATTGGCGAACAATTCCAGTACATCCTGCGCGACGAGACCATTCATCTGAATTTTGGCATCGACTTAATCAACACCATCAAATCGGAAAACCCAGAAATCTGGACATCGGAACTGCAACGCGACATCTACGACCTCATACACGAAGCCGTGGAATACGAAGTCATCTATGCGCGAGATTGTGTGCCTGACGGCGTATTGGGCCTCAATGAAGACTTATTCCGCGAATACGTACAATTCATCGCCGACCGTCGGTTGGAACGAATCGGCCTACAAAGCGTATATGGATCAAAGAATCCATTTCCGTGGATGGGTGAAACCATTGACATCGCAAAAGAAAAGAACTTCTTTGAAACGCGCGTAACAGATTATCAAAGCGCGGGATCCTTGCAGTGGGATGATTAAACCTGAAACTTGAACAACAATACATCTATTCAGGCTGACGGGGGAAGGGAAATCAGAGCCTGGTACAGGGTGGGAGACAAACATCTTCCACCCTGTTTTTTTATTCATCAGACATGGGAAAAGCCATGACCTCGCCTATAGAAGATGCCCCTGTAAGAAGCATAATGAGACGATCCACCCCAAGCGCAATACCGCCAGAAGGCGGCATCCCATATTCGAGAGCCGAAAGAAAACACTCGTCAATCGGATAAGCCGGTTTCCCCTCACGCACGCGCTGTGCGGCCTCCTCTTCCAAACGCTGGCGTTGCTCATCCGGATCGTTCAACTCTGTAAACGCATTACACAACTCCACCCCCGCAATATAAACCTCAAAACGCTCTGCCAGATCTGGCGCATCATACTTGCGTTTGGCAAGTGCAGCCATCGGCGCGGGATAATCGTACAAAATCGCGGGCTTCTGCACACCCAGATGTGGCTCAACCCGATCGAGAAACACCTTGAAAAACGCGACATCCGGCGGATCATCCTTATCAACCGTCGAATGCCCCGCCTGCCTGATAAACGCAGCCGTCTCCGAATACGGATCAGCACGAATACCCGCATAGCGCAACATCGCCTCCCGCACAGAAATACGCTCCCACGGCGGCGTCAGATCAACCGCGTACTGACCCGTCCGTACAACAGACTCTCCATATAAATCTGTCGCAAGTCCGGCAATCAAATACTCAGTATCCACCATAATATCGGTATAATCCGCGTACGCTCGATACCACTCCAGCATCGTAAACTCCGGCATATGCATCCTGCCAACAGGCTCGTGCCGAAACACCTTGCAAATCTGGTATATCCGTTCAAAACCAGCCGCCAGAAGGCGCTTCATCGCATACTCAGGCGAAGTATGCAGATAAAACTGACGCATCTCATACGTCGTCTGAAACGCCTCGAGATGCGGCTCCATACCCGGTTGCGGCACCATCAGAGGCGTCTCAACCTCAACAAAACCCTTCTCATCAAAAAATCGGCGAATACCCGCGATAATTTTGGCGCGCTCGCGCAAATTAGCCTGCACACTCTGGCTTAAAGGCACCGCGCCATCACGCGACGGCACCAGCACCCGCAGCCCTGAAGCACAAAAAACATCGCCTTTGAGACGACCCTCAACCTCCACAATATCCCCAACCCGTGCCTCATGCGCGGTATTAAAACACAGACGCACCCCTCCCGTCTCATCGGAAAGCGAATCTCGCTCCACAAGACGCCCGGCCACAACCGCAAACTCACCCGACTGAAGTTCACAGACCGGATGCGTACGCTTACACCGTGTGGGATATTGGCGAGATGGATAATCGTGCATCTATAATGTCCTCGTCTCTTAATTGACAGCCAAATCCGATCTTATATATTACGTGTCATTCCCGCTTTAACGCAATAGTTTATGAATATCTCCACCACACAAAAGGACCCATCATGCGACCCTACATCTGTTGTCACAACCACATCGGACGAACCATTAACCGCGTACCCACCGTCGGACAAAACGCCCAAATGTGCTTATCCCGCTTTGCCGAAACCAATATTTACGCAACCATATCAATGCCAACAGCCGTGGGAAGCCCAATCGCGCGCGGGATACAAGACATACGGGAACAAAACGAAGCCATTGCCCGCGCGTGCAAAAAATTCCCAGACGTATTTCCCATCGGCATGGCACTCATCGAACCGCGATTTGGCGAACTCGGCATTGACGAAGCCGAAAAAGCCATGGACGACCTCGGCCTCGTCGGAATAGCCGGACACCCCCCAATGAAAGAAGAAATCCTCCCCATGGTAGAAGTCGCAGCCGCGCGAAACGGACTGTGCAACCTGCACTGGCACGACAGCTTGATGGACCGCACCGCCCGAACATTTCCGAATGCACAATTTATCGTACACGCCAGCACATGGGCCGCGGAAAACCTATCACAGCACGACAACATCTGGTTCGAAGTCGTGCAATACCCCGACGGACGGAACTCCACCTGGGACTTCAAATGGTTCGCCGACAAAGTCGGACGCGAGCGACTCATATTCGGCGCAGACCTGCCGTATTACGACTATCGCTTTCTCCAGCGCGTAATAGAAGAAGCCGACTGCGACGACGACTTGAAAGATCGAATCGCCTATCGAAACGTCATGACCCTGATCAAACACTACAAACCCGACTGGACATTGCCGACACATCCACCTCAAGCACCCCGCGTGTACGACCCAGACCGGCTCTGGGCTTGCAACCCGGATCAGACAGATCGGTTGACCGTGGATATCTTGTCCTGAGGCACAAAAATGACCAGTAAGCGACCGAATATAATCGTATTTTTAACCGACGACCAGGGCTATGGCGACCTGGGAATCTACGGAAACCCGGACCTGGACACGCCCCACATCGACCGCATCGGCCAAGAAGGACTCTGTCTGAACCAGCACTACACCGCATCGCCGATATGCGCGCCGGCCCGGGCAGCTTTTTTAACCGGACGCTACAACCACCGCGTAGGCGCACTGAGCGTAGAATCAAACCGCGGACTGGACCGAATTGCACTGGGAGAAACCACAATCGCAGACATATTCAAAGCAAACGGCTATGCAACGGGAATGGTGGGAAAATGGCACAACGGACTACACGACATGCGGTATCATCCGAACAACCGGGGATTCGATGAATTCGCGGGATTCTTGAACGGCGGAATGAATTACTGGAACTGGATCATCGAATACAACGGACAGCCAAAGTGGTCAGACGGCCGGTATCTCACCGACGTATTTACACAGGACGCCATCGAATTTATCGAACGGCACAAAACAGAACCGTTTTTTCTCTACGTCGCCTACAACGCACCACACGGACCACTCGAAGCACCAGAAAAAGATGTCCAGCCCTTTGAAGAAATGGAAAAATTTACCCAAGCCGTATGTCTCACCTACGGAATGATCCGGCGGATGGATACCGGAATCGGACAAATCCTGGATACACTAACACAACACGGCCTGGCAGAAGATACGATCGTACTTTACACCAGCGACAACGGACCTGTACACCTCGGCAAAGGAGAAAACGACCAGACCCGCTACAACGGACCGTTTCGGGGCATGAAATACGATGTACTCGAAGGCGGAATCCGCGTGCCGGGCCTGATCCGCTGGCCCGCGGGCTTGCCCCAGGGCGAGACGTATGACGAAATGCTGCACTTTACAGACTGGATGCCCACCCTGTTAAACGCCTGCGGAATCGATATGCAGACGCCCACTGACGGGATGGATGTCATGCCCGCATTGCAGGGTGAACCCGAAAAACTCCCGACCAAACGATTCTGGCAATTCAACCGCTACGATCCCGTTGGCACATGCAATGCCGCGATGCGAGACGGGGAATGGAAACTCTACTGGCCCCGCATTGAAAAAGCCATGAAAAAAATGAGATCGGACAACCCGCCATACCAGAAAAATCACGACGTCCCGCATTTTCTCATGAACGTGGAAAATCCACCTGTGGAACGAACACTATCACCGCCCGGCGACCCGGAACTTTACAATATTGGCAATGACCCGCACGAAAACATCGACCTCGCGCAACAACAGCCAGACCGCGTACACCACATGAAACGCGAACTGGAAACGTGGTTTGAAGCCGTAGAAGCGGATCGGCGACACCTCGCACCGTCATAAGAAGCTGTTTTAAAATTAATACCTGATGCTACGGATGTCCGGCGTTTTGTCACCTGAGTTGGTAAGAGATTCTTCGACTCCGCTGCGCTCCGCTCAGAATGACAGGGCAATAGAGCATAGCCAAGAAGGGGCAAAATGAGTTTTAAAACAGTCTCTAAGTAATATCACCGATATAAACCTGTAATCGGTACAAATCTCAAGTTTAACTTGAAATATGTGCCAATTTGCTTATTTTACCCTTGAGTTACATCAACGCGAACAAGGATCAGAACCGTGATATTACGACAAATCGCCAGAGAATTGACCGCGACAGCAAACGAATTTCCCGTGGTGACAATCATCGGTCCACGGCAGGCGGGAAAAACCACATTGGCGCGCATGCAGTTTCCCAACCACGCTTATGCGAACCTGGAAGCACCCGACATACGCCTGCTTGCGACAAGCGATCCCCACGCTTTCTTCTCACAATTTCCCCCACCCGTTATTATCGACGAAATTCAGCGCGTACCCGAACTGCTCTCAACCATCCAGGTCCTCGCTGACAGCAGCCATCAACGCGGACAATATATTCTCACAGGCAGTCACCAATTGCGACTTCAAGAAGCCGTTGCCCAATCCCTGGCCGGACGCACCGCCCTCTTGCGCCTGCTGCCCCTGTCGATATCAGAACTCAAAGCAACCGGCATCACACACACGCGCGACGAATTTATCTATCAGGGCTTTATGCCCCGCCTTTACAACGAAAAAGTCAATCCGACTCGCCTGTACCGAAATTACTGTCAAACCTACATCGAGCGCGACATCAGACAAATGATCAATCTCAGACGCCTGACAGATTTTGAGAACTTCACGCGCCTGCTGGCCGGGCGCGTCGGTCAGATTTTAAATCTGAGTTCTCTATCTAACGACATAGGCGTATCGAGTACCACCCTGAAAGAATGGCTCTCTGTACTCGAAGCATCGCACACCATTTTCAGGTTGAATCCCTATTTTGAAAACTTTGGTAAACGCATCATCAAATCGCCAAAAATCTATTTTACCGATGTCGGACTCGCGTCCTACTTGCTCGGCATTGAATCGCCCGCGCTCGCTGCCCGGGATCCACTAATCGGCAACCTCTTTGAAAACATGGTCGTCATCGAAGCCTTGAAAGCCAGACTCAACGCGGGAAAAGAGCCAGAACTCTATTTTTACCGCGACAACAAAGGTAACGAAGTAGATCTGTTATTCAGGAAAAACAGGCAGTTAATCCCCATTGAAATCAAATCGGCCATGACCTTTAATCCAGAATTTGCAAAAGGAATCGCGCAATTCCAGAAAATCGCATCCTCCGCGCAAAAAGGCTACGTCATCTACGCGGGCAATCTCACACCCGAACTGTCCCATGCCAGCGTACTGCATTTTACCGACGTGGATAACATCCTTCGATAAAAGGAACATTGGGCTATGAAAAAAGACTCTTATGCCGACCTCACCTGGGAAGACCTTGAACACTGGGCGGGGACTACAATCGTCAGCAGAGGGCGCACCTACCAGCGCAACAGTAGCGTCTCTAATTTGGGAATCACACCTGAAGGCGCGCTCATCGCCTATGTACTGGGCAGCGCGCGCTATGTCACGCAAGTGGCAATCCAGGATGGGGACTTGACCTCTGAATGTACCTGTCCTTACTGGACAACTTGCAAACACGCGGTCGCTGTGGTATTGGAATACCTGATGTGCTTGAAGAACGACGGTGCAGTACCACAAATCCCACAAACAGACCCTCGCCTGAATCTGTTGCAAGAAACAGAGACGCCCACAGGCGAATATTGGAACCCCGAATTGGGTATGTGGACAGATGTAGAGGAACAACCAAAGGCCGAACAACAACAGAACACCGAACCCCTTTTAACTTACCTCGAAAAACAGACCAGAGCGCAACTTGTAGAACTACTTGACGAACTCACCAGAGCCTTTCCCGATGTACGAGAATTTCTGGAGGATCGCCGAAATGTTCGCAGTGGCAATGCCAGCACACTACTCAAAGCGATCAGGCAGGAACTTGCGGATATAAGAGAAGAACCCGATTGGGATGAGTATGACCAGGAATATCAGCCTGTAAGTTTCAATCGCCTAAAAACATATCTTCAGGCACTCCTTATAGCGGGACCTGCCGAAGAACTTCTTCAGGTGGGCAAAGAATTGATCAACGCTGTCAATTTCGCGCTTGACAACTACGATATCGAAGGAGACATAATTGATGAAGTCCCAGCCTGCATGGAAATAGTGATACAGGCCCTACCAGCGTCCTCGCTGTCGTCGTCCGAAAAATTGATATGGGCGGTGGACCTGGAATTGGCCGACGAGTACGAATTTTGTTACGATGTGCTGGAAAATATCTGGAATAATAGAAATAATAAATCCGACTGGCATGCATTGACCGACGAATTGCAGAAACGCCTGAATACCATTCGGTCAGACAATGAACTCCGAAATCGCGTGACCGGATGGCTCATCTCTGCATTCGAGCAAACCGGGCGCGAAGATGAAATCATCCCTCTGCGCGAGCGCGAGGCCGAGACCACCGGCGACTATATACAACTGATAGACCTCCTGACTGATGAAAAACACTATGAAGACGCCGAACACTGGTGCCAGAAAGCCATTGCAAACACAAACCCCAATCATCCAGGTACTATCTCAAATCTTGAGGATCGGCTACGTACCATTCGAGAAAAAACCGGTGACTATCTGAGTGCTACGACCTTTTATGCAGACGCCTTTTTCTCGAATCCTTCGCTGCATACTTTTCAAGAATTGTGCGAGGCCGCACGTAAGGCCAAAGTGGGACCAGCCGTCGAAGCCTGGGGGCGCTATTTTCTGGAAACTGGACACTTACCGCGGACAAAGGGCAGAAAGCGAAAAGGGGAACCGGATGACAAATGGCCTTTACCAAAGACGAAATTTAAAAAAGACATTGACGCTTCAGAAGGCCCCATGATCCATCTCCTGATCGAACTTGCCATCGCAGAAAAAAAGCCAACAGAAGTTCTAAAATGGTACGATCTGAAAACTCCCACAACACATTACTCATGGGGCTATATGTACACATCATCGCTCAACGTAGCCCAGGCCATCAAAGAAAAATATCCAGACCGCGCCATAGCGATCTGGAAAGAACAGGCTGAGTCTGCGATCAGCCGCATTCAGGTCTCCGGTTATCAGGAAGCTGGCACCTATCTCCGCGAGGTGCGAGATACATTAAAGCGTCTCAACAGGGAGCAAGAATGGGAAGCGTATTTGAGCGAGTTGAGAGACCAAAACAAAAGAAGACCGCGTTGCCTCGAAGTCCTGGATGGTTTGGCAGGCAAGCGCATCATCGATAGGGCATAGGTTATGTCGGAGCCGCCCTATTCAACCGCAAACAGCCGGTTGCGCGCTGGCATGCTGACGATCTTCGAGAAATGGTAGATCTGCAAATCGGGGTGGTCGGGATCGACCGTGGTGGGCACTTCAATCACGAAATCGGCGAAATGAGGGACATTAAAAGCCACGAAAGCCAGCATTAGGCAATCGATGAGCCGCTCGGGACGCACCGAAAGATCGGGAAAGACGATCGGACCCGTATCGACCTGGTAGCGGTCGTCGTCACGGCGGGTATTCATCGTCTTAACCGGGCATTCAATCAGTGCCCGAAGGCCGGTATCGTCGTTGCGGATCTCGGTCTGCGAGACCAGCGGCGCGCCTCATTGGCGTGCCCTTTCCCGATCAGGAACGAGCGCCCGTAATCCAGCGGGGTCATGTCGATTTGCGTATCGTTACTCATTGGTCTTCCTCTTGGGTGTGAGAATCGGTTTGCAATTGCCTACCTCCCCGTTCACCCTGGAGACGTCCGCCAAGGAGATATCGATACAGCTTGAGGGCAAGCCCCTCTTCGCTCTTCTCCAGATTACCCCGGGCGACCGGCGTCAGCACCATTGTTCGGCAGGGTTCGTCCGCAACCACAGAGGTCTGGTCCGGCGCGTCCGCTGGCCATATCGCATTGCCGGGACCGCACTGAAACAGGCGCGCACCTGCGGAATCATAGCCGGAAGCCCGGCCTGAAAGCAGCAGTTGCAGATCTTCCTGGGACACATCCGGTCCTGCGATAGTCTCGCCAGAGGAGTACTCGTGAGGAGTCAGATAGCCTTGAAGTCCCTCTATCAGATTCTCGAACTCCATCTGCCGCTCCAGGTAGTGCTCGAGGTCATTTGCGGCGTGATCCAGCAGCGAGGCACGCCGCTCGTCTGCCATATCCGCATTCCACGCCTCAATAACGATATCCTCGCAGCGTTCGAGGGCACCATCCACATCTGGCTCTACCAGCAACTCATCATATACAGAAGGCGGAAGGCTTCGCCCAAGCCCTGACCTCAACCCCTCGGACACTGCGCTCAGAACGACCCGTACCCCGGCCGCGTTAGCCGTCTGCAAAAACCTCCCCAGGACGCTCACTGCCGAGAAGTCAAAGCCGGAGACAGCGCTGAAGTCCAGCAACAGACAAAGGGGACGCGAAACACCGGTCAGAGACTGTCTGAGATGATCGGCCAGAGGACTCACACTGCCAAAAAAGAGGTAGCCGCGCAGCCGGTATGCCTGCACCCGCTCACCCTCCTCCAGCAAGATGGCGCGATCGGGAACGGACCGGGTCTTGTTGCTCACGCGCTCGCGTGCGGTAAACCGCGATTCGATCGGATCCACACGGCTCAGGCGCACGGCGAAAAACACCAGAGTGGCGAGCATCCCGACAGCCACGCCCTCAAAGAGTCCGAAGTACAAGATCACAAAGAAGATCAGCAGAATAATGCCGTACTCTGAACAACTTGCTGCGCAGAGACGCTGGCACCACAATGGTCGCCACCGTTCCGCCGCCCAGACCGGCGATCACACTCGCGGCTCCTGTCACGCGGAACTCCCTGTCCCAGTCCAACTCCTGATTCGCAGCCAGTTCGAGACCAGCGACATTCATGACCACGCAGATGAAAGCGACCAGAATCAGCGTCAGCATGTGGGGGACTTGCGTAACTATCAAAGACCATTCTATATGCACCAGATCCGCGGGAAGCAGAGCCGGCCACAGACTTCCATCCGCCGTGCTCGTGAGCAGCAATCCCTCTGCCCGCGCCTCGTCTCCCGAAATACCGAGACCGGCGAGTATGAAATGGTACGCAGCTACGGCAAGCACGATACTCCCCGGCAGGATCAGCGGGTTACCCCAGCGTTTCATCGCGAAGTACAGGACAATCCCATACACCGCACCCGGGCTCCACTTCCACAGAACGGGAGGCTCTATGAGTGCGGGAATCATCCACCATTTCAGTTCTGCTCCCATCAACGACAGGGCCGCCGGGCACACGACAGCCCCTATTCCCGCTACAAATCCGCCTGCCACCGGATAGGGGATGAAACGCACCAGATTGACGAGTCCGAAACGTCCGATCATGAAACAGCACACACCTGTGGCCACCGCACTGATCATGAGCGCGACCACTGTGGTGACGAACAGCGTGTCGCCTTCCGCGCTGATCGAGATCGAGGACCCGAACAGCGCCATCACAATCACCAGCGCGGGAGACAGACCCGCAATCGCCCCGCGGTACCCGCTCGCGAGGGCGATAATCAGGCATGCTGCGAAATTCCCGAACAGCACCAGACCGACGCCCTGGGAGGAATAGGGAGCCAATGGTCCCGAGAATATAAAGCTCCCAAACGCAATCTGCGCGATGAGCAGACCCAGGCCCGAAGTAAAGCCGACTGACAACACCAGAACGACCCTCGCGGACAGGAGGTCGGCGCGAAGCTCAGATGCAAGATTTCGGAATACGGATATCGCCATTTAACTTCTCACTTCAAAACCCCTGAACCCGCGGATGATTGAGCACATCGGTATTCAGCACATCCCTGGGCGTGCGGCCCTCAAGCGCATCAATAATTTGCTCCACGCAACACTCGTCAAGCCGAATAGCGGACTCAACGGTAATGCCCGCATTGTGATTGGTACAGATAATGCGGGGGTGGTCTTTGTGAATCGCGCGGGTCTGATTGACCGGATCATCAACGAGATAATAATAGAGCCGCTCTTCTTTAATCGCACGGTTCACCGCTTCATCATCCACCAGATTGCCGCGCGAGGGATTGATCACTGAGGCATGGGGTTTCATCGCGCAGAGCAAATCATAAGTCACAACAGTATCATCCCCCGAAAGATGGAGAGAAATCGCATCGCATTCCTCGAAAAGGACGCGGGGATCATCTACCACCTCCGCATCGTACTGCGCGGCGACCTCGTCAATATCCGGACGAATATCATACACCAGCAAACGTCCAGAATCCCCCAGAAGCGGACGCGCGCGTTCGGCCATCGCCCGACCAATCCGCCCCAGCCCCCAGATCCCCAGCGTAGAGCCTTCCGCTTCATAAGTTTTGATAATCTCAAAACTTCCCGCATGGCTATTTCGGTTCAAAGTATAAACGCGCTTCAGCGCAGCCATCCACTGCGCGATCGCAAATTCGGCAACCGTGACCATATGCACAGGGGCAACGGTGACAATAACACCGCAATCAGTCGCGCGTGGCACATCGACCTTTTCAAACCCCACACCCCAGCGCGCAACAATGCGCAAATCGCGCGCCGTGGCGTAAAACTCGGGCGAAAACACAACCGAATCCGCCAAAACACCCACCACACCCTCGGCGTGTTCGGCGCCAAATTCGGTCTCAGCGTAAAATTCCACCTCCGCGTAATCGCGCAACCTGTCAATCGCCCTCGTCCGCGCTTCAGATGCAAATTCGGGACCTTGCAATTTATCTGTAATGAGAATTTTTTGAGCCATATCTCCCTCTGAGATTTGTCAATGAACTGCTGCCTTCTTCTCGCCTTTCATCTGCGGATACTATCCAATCAGCGGCAACAACGTCTCAGCCGTTTTCTCCACGAGAAAAGTGTAAAACTCCTCACTCAACAAACTGCTCCCGTGATCCTGAATAAATTTTAACTCCTCGGGTGTAATATCAACGGGATTGGTCTCAACCGCATTGGGATATTCATTCGCAGGCGTTCGGTCAATCGGCGCGACAAACTCCACCGTCAGCGCGTCATCATAACCCACCTCTTTGAGTGTCGCGACCAATTTTGCCCAATCCCAGCTCCCCAGCCCACACGCCATGCGATTATTATCCGCCACATGAAAATCCACGAGCCGGTCGCCAGCGTCTCGGATAGCTTGATACGGGTCCGCCTCTTCGATATTGATATGAAAAGCATCTAAACACACGCCGCAATTCGCACCCGTCGCCTCTGCCAGGGCAAGAGCCTGAGCACCTCGGGTAATAAAATAAGTCTCAAACCGATTGATGGGTTCAATAGCGAGACGAACCCCCTCTCTTTCGGAATGATCATAAACCTCCTGCATACCGGCCACAGCCCATTGCCATTCTTCATCTGGCGTGGCATCCGGCTCAATTTTTCCCACAGTAGCTGGCACCACAGTCAGCTCACACCCATCGAGTTCCTTAACCATCGTAACACAGTCCTTGACGTACTGCACGGATTGTGCCCGCATCCCCGCATCTTTGGCGAGCATATTGCGGTCGCCCATCATCAACGTCACCGCCCCCCAGCAGCGGATATTGTACTCATTGAGCAAAGCACGCACTTCTGACGTATCATACCGCTCGGGTTCACCGCTAAGCTCAATACTTTCGTACCCAAATTTTGCCAACCTCTCAAGCGTGACATCAAGAGACTCCGAGCGCATCCAATTGTGCATAGATAAGTGCATCATCAACCTCCTGAAACAATAAGATCCGGCGTATTTTCAACGCGCCCCCACCAGAGAGAGATATCAAAAGTGGGATCTCCAGTGAGAAAACGCCAGAACTTAATGCGATTCATAAGTTCAATGCGATGGCGTTGGCCGTGCCAGGGAATTTTCTGATTGAGTTTCTGTTTAACCTCAGGGCTATCGAGATCGTCGGTATTCCACAGGCGCTGTTGGCGAACCGTGGGATTGAGGCGCAGCTTAAACATATACCGATCTCTATCCGTAAAATTGCTCCGCGCCGAATGCCATATATTGGTGTGCCAGAAAAACATCGTCCCCGCCTCGCAAACCGCCTGCACCTGCCCTATGATATTTTGATAGCGTTTGATCTCCGCTTCGTGAACCCGGCGAAATTGCGTGCCCGGCACAAAAAGCGTACCCCCGCTTTCCAGCGGCGTATCTTCCGGAAAAAAGGAAATTTGAATATCGAAATGCAAATCGCGAATATCGTATTCGGCATCCTGATGCAAATTGGCACCCTTGCGCGTATTTGCCGGCGTAAGGTGCGCCGCGTGGTGATCGTATCGCGGATTGGGACCCACCAGACTGTGAATAATCGCTGCCACTTTGGGCAGGCGAAAAACCTTGCCAATGGCTTCATCGGGCCAGGACTCGCTAAAAGGCGAGCCCATCGGAGCGCGGCGTCTAATCTTGCTCTTACTCATCTCTCCATATGCAGCTTCGCAGAGTTCCCGCGGCACCAGATTGTCAAAACGCAGAAAACCCGTGCTTGCGAACTGCGCCATTTCTACGGACGTAAGCAAAAGATTCTTATCCATCTATCACCTCCATTTTTTCCAGGACAAATTCAAAATCGAGATAGTCGTTTTCGTATTCGCGCCCGACTTGTGGTGCTTTGATAAAAGGCACCTGAATAACGCGCCAACCATCGCGCATGGCATCCAGCACAGAATTATAAGGCGGCTCGGCATCTTCACCTGCAGCCTCAAACATCTCATCAGTCGTCCCATCGTAATACGACCAACCAACAACTTCGCTCTCCAAACTGGAATTACCCAGATAGAGAAAGAGTAGCTTTTGTCTCAGTTGTGTTTCAGCCATCCGCGGATTCCTTATAAGAATTATGCACACCTCTCATTTATACGAGACCACCCAAATCGAGCATATCGCGCGTGATAAGCGGATTGCCCAGGGGACGGTCGAGAAAAGGACCGTGATAATCTGAGCCTCCGGAGATGAGCAGATTGTTTTGTTTGCAGAAATCAATATAGTAGTTGGTTTCAGAGAGATCATTTACCGAAGGCGAATAGCATTCGATACCAGCGATACCAAAGTCGCGCCATTGCATGAGATGATCTCTGGACATCAGTTCGCCGCCCTGATACACATTGGGATGCGCGAGAAAAGGGATGCCACCTGCGTCTTTGACCGTCTGGATAACAATTTCAGGAGGTAGGCATTCAGCACACATGGTCAGGTGTTGAGAGCACGCGAAGTACCCGGGAATATCCTGGATGACGCCCTGATCAATGAGGAAATTCAACGACTTCCAGCCGCCGCGTATCGGATCATAAGTATAGGATTCGTACTGGTCAAAGTTGATACGCGCGTCTTGTTCAGATAACTGGCGAACCGTCTCCCGGTTGAGGGTGCTACGCTCCTCGCGGTTGTATGAGAGAATAGATTGAAGACCCGAGTGCTCAAAATCAATGCCATAGCAGGTAATGTGATATTCGCGATCGTATAACGTTGAAATCTCAACGCCGGGGATACAGTGCATACCACGCGCTTCGGCCTCGGAAATCATGGGTTGGCTATTTTGGGTCGTATCGTGGTCGGTAACCGCAAAAGTCGTGATATTGTATTTGGCGAGCAAATCGAGGAGTTCAGACCGCGTCCATGCACCGTCAGAAGCGGTCGTGTGCATGTGGAGATCAATATACATGCGCAGATTATTCCTACCAGTACCAATTAAGGAAGTTATCAAACGAGGTTTTCCGTTGGGATAGTTCTTAAAAGATTCCCCATCACTTTTTTTGCGTTAAAGATATCAATCAGATAAACCTGATTATCTTTAAATTCAACAGTAAAACCATCTCCTTCAATCACCTGGTCAGGTATGCCCCGCATATCCCGCCGAAAAAAGAGAATATTTCCAGTTTGAGGATCGATCTTTTTGTCAAAGAGTTCAGGCTTAAAGTTTAAATCCATCGTTTTGCCTTTCGTCGATTATCAATGGTTCTTTGATCCGTATTTTCTATTTTATACATCAAACACCAGCACATCATCCACAATTGGACGTATAAAAGTCTGGCTGAGTGCTCTGTGGTCTGGATGCGGCAAATAGAAATCTCGTGCGGCCTCATCCGTAAACCGAATAATAAACCCCCAGTCATAGCCGTAATTCTTGCCCTCGGGACTATTATTATACCCACCCGTAATCTCTTCCATGCCCGGAATACTGCCCTTTTCTTTAAGAGCAAACAGACCATCGTGGAGTGCCTGAGTCTGTTCCCGCGTAACCCCATCTTTGAGCTTGAGAAGAACAATATGATCTATCATAAAAAATCCTTTCACGTTATTGCGCGTTCTCTGCATAAACTGTACACACACCACAGAACAAACGCATAAGCCACAGCGGCAATATAAAAATTGGTAGAGATTCCAAATATAATAGAAACAAACACAGCCAGGGCAGAACACAGCACACCCATCATCCCATTCAGTGCCCAGAACCACGGGGTTTCATCTTCATAAGAGGACTGAACCAGACGCATACCCGTCGGAAAAAACAGCCCCATAAGCATCCCCACGGGAAAAATGACCAGAACAGACATCAAAATTTTTGTCGCTGTATCCTCAGCCATCATGTGAGACAGCAAATAGTGAAGAATGGTATTGAGAGCAACAACACCCACCGCCGTTATAATCGGAAAAACATAAACCCACGGCCTTCGAGTAAGCGGAAGATGATCGCTTATAAAACTACCCATACCCGTACTTGCAATAAGTGTAAACAGCAATATACCCAGCGAATAGATGGGATGTCCAGTAAATACGTTGAGCCGTTGAATCAGGGCAATCTCCACAAACATAAAAGCAAACCAGAAACCGCGTGTTTGCATCAACGTTGTGGGTCTGTGCGCGAGCCACAAAGGCACGCCAATCGTTGCAACAGTGAGTACGCCAAGCACCAATAAAAGCACGAGTAACGTGGCTAAAGCTCTCAAATTCCCACTGAGAACCCCCTCTTGACCTCGCAACGCGGTATCCAGATGATTCAGCTTCAACATATTAAAAAAATAGGGATTATCATCTGTCGGCGGGCTGTAGTCCAATTCAGCATGAGCCACAGCCTCTGCGAGCTGATCTGAGGATTGAGCAGATAAAATCTGTCTCAAAATGGGTTCGGTGGGCAAACCATTGGGCACATGAACAATCTGATATTGCAACGCCTCGCATACCTGTCTTAACCGGTTAATATCCGCCTCACTCAGTGGCTGCTGGCAAATCAGCAAAGTCGAGACATTGCCGATTGTGATCAGTGCCATGTGGTCCGCCGGTTTTTTTACCTTGAGCCGCAAAAGCGATTCAACGCCCAAACTCAACACCCGACCGGTTTCCCCAATATGTTCGGCACTATACCACCGCGACACCGTAAAAATACCACCTTCTGACAGACGGCTGAGAAATGTCTGCCAGGCTTCAACAGTATAGAGCGCATTTTCAGACAAAGAAAATGCGCCCGCGCCCGTCGCTGCCCAGGTATCGATCAACGCCATCTGAATAACGGAAAATTGCTCGCGACTTTGCGATAAGAAGCTGCGTGCATCATCAACCACAAAAGTCACGTCATCCCGATTGGCGAGACCCGCAAACTCGCGAAACTCATTCTGGAGCAAATCGACAAATATCGGATTGACCTCAATACCCAAAACAGCGTCGTGACCAAAAAATAGCGCACTCTGGATATCTTTCCCCCCGCCCACACCAATAATACACGCTTTGCCCTGTCTATTGAGATAATACCCGACATTTGTAATATCATAACGCAGATGTTCAATATCTTTGGGCGAAGCAAAAGACCTGATAGCCGTACCCGCCGCACCGTCAATCGTCATCCCGTGAAAAAAGATATTCTCTCCCCCTGCTACGGGACTGCCACCCCAGAGTTGCGGGGGTAAAAATTGCTGGCGATAAACAACAACGCGCGAAAAAGAATTCCACCGTTCTAAAATTTGATAGCTAAGTCTTTGAAACTTCTCCTTCACAAACATGGGACGAACACCATACGGGGTCTGGGCATTGACAATTCCCAACACAAAAAACAGCAACGCGAGCGCGATATAACGACGGACAGAGCGGGATTGTGCAAGACGGGCAAAACACGCACCTGCCAGCGCACCGATACCGCTGCACCACAACATAAGACTCGGCGCATCGACCAGTTCGAGACCGCCCAAAACAATCAGACATCCAGCGGACGCTCCTGTCAAATCACTGGCATAAAGCCTGCCAATCGGCGCATTGAATCTCGTCAACACAGTCGTGATAACAAGCCCCGCATAATAAAACGGCCAGGCGCAGATCAGCGTTGCGACAAAAAGCACGATCAGACTCAGGATACTTCTGTAAAACCCGATGGGCAAAACGCACAAAAGGATCAAACTCGCGGGAATAGACAGCGCAAACCTGAGACAGGCTCGGGTAATCGCTTCGATCTTATTCTCACCGTCAAAGCACTCTTTTTGTACATAGACCTGGATAGCCCCCGCGGTCATACCCAGCATGGCAATAGAAATCGAAAAAAATGCCAGATGGTACCAGGTAATAACACTCAGCAACCGCACCAGAATAATCTGGATCGCCAGCGACGCCAAAGCGATCAAAAAAAGACCGGTATAAGCTGTTATTGAACGTTCGTTTTTCATAGGTGATATCTATACAATATAGGGGTGGTGTCTATCTATCCACCCCGAAGGTACGCCGAATCGGCAAACTCATCAACCCCAATACACTCACCGCTCACTGTCGGGAATATCAGGCAAAAAAAAATTTGCAAATGTTTGTTAATGGTTTATATTAGTAAGTATCCACTCATCTTTATAATATGGCTGGAAAAAAACAGGGAAACTTATGAATAAATCTATATTGACTTTGACTTTCTAATTTTGCATTCTAAACAGCGAGGGCCGTGTCTCGGCAAAGACACGACCCTCAAAAAAGTATCTCTTTAACGGGAGAGATGAAATGACAATAGGCAAGATAGCCACAGGAGTCAAGGGCGTTCTGTTGTTTATTACTGTCCTGACGACAAGCATTATTACGCCGTGTAATGAGTCTTCGGGCGGTGAATTTGCAGGTATGCTGCTTTTTCTCGATACCGAGGTTGAAACGCCCCCTGTATTGAACAACACATTAACCATTCCCAAAAAGAGACCTGGCGATACAATACAATTTCAACTCTTTGCACCCACGACCGCAGACCAGCGAACATACGGCTATGAGATGGAACTTGCCCTGTCTGACGACAAGGCATTTTTCGATCATATCGGGAACATATCGGGAAAGGGCTTTACTGGAACGTCACTGCGCCGAACACCCGGCCGTCCCCGCATAGCCGCACTGATTCTTTCTATCCCCACAGTGCCAGAAAATGGCTATCTCGGTCAAATTAACCTGGAGGTCATCAAACCTCTCGAAGAAGAGACAACTCTTACTGTCAAAACCATTGTGATGGCCGGCCTCAGTGGTGAACTCGACTATTTAGATATATCTGAAGCCGCAATCTCTTTTACCGGTACTTTTGAACCGAGTGATTCCAATGGCGATTTCGATGGCGATTTCGACGTTGACTTTGCCGATTTTATCGCCTTTGTTGGCGTCTTTGGATTATCGATATCAGACACCAATTTCGACGCGCGCATGGATGTGGACGGCGATGGTATCATTAACTTTGTGGATTTTCTCGCCTTTGTCGATGCCTTTGGCAACAACCCGTAGAGGAATACGCCGAAACTGCTGGTCGCTTATCATTCGAGAATATCAGGTACTGGATTTCAAAAAGCACACTCTAAACGGGGTGTGCTTTTTCATTCCCCCTTGACAGCCTCAATCCGCCGCCCTATATAAAAGCTATGGCTGAAGTCGCTCGAGAACACCAACAAAAAGACCCCACCGCACGCGCATTGACCTATAAGTCGATCATCATAGGACTAACCCTTGTACTCGTAGCAGCGCTCGGTGGATTTTATGCACGGCACATCTTGCACACAACGCGGCTGGCGCAAAATCACCTGTCCCTCGCCGTGGTATTTCCCTTTGCAATAACAGTTGTATTCTTGCGGCATTATCTCAAACTCAATCGGGGCGAACTCCTCGTCATCTTTTCAATGGGCCTGATCGCCTCAACCCTGCCAACGTATTTTTTAAGCCGATTAATTGCCAGTTTTTGCGTACCGTACTATCTCGCCGACCCGACAAATCGATGGGGTGAATTTACACACGACTATCTGCCATCCTGGGCCGTGATTGAACCCGGTCCGGCATTGACGTGGTTTTTTGAAGGCTTGCCGCGTGGCGCACCTGTTCCATGGGAAGTGTGGATCGGGCCTCTGTTCTGGTGGTTGAGCCTGCTCGCGGCACTCTGTGCGGTCTTGTTGTGTACAGCGATAATCCTGCGCAAGCAATGGATCGAATACGAGCGATTGGACTACGCCCTCATGGAATTGCCCCTCGCAATGGTCGAGGGAGGCGATACACCCTCCCGCTTGCCCCCGTTTATGCGCTCGCCGCTCTTTTGGCTGGGCTTTTCATTTTCGATCTTCGGCATCTTGTGGAATATCGTCTCCTATTTTAATCCCACATTTCCCGTATTTCCATGGCGATTTGAATCCATTTCATTTGGTCGAGATTTTCAGGCAATTCGCATGAATCTCTACTGGCCGATCGTGGGATTTGCCTACTTTATCAACTTAGACGTCTCGTTTAGCATCTGCTTCTTTTATATTCTCGCAGTCATCGAAGAGGGATTATTCAACCGATTTGGCGTCACAATTTCAGAAGCAAATTTTGCTGGCACCTCCTTTGTACCCGTGGGCTGGCAAATGATTGGCGTGTGGTTTACCGTAGTCGGCTGGGGGCTTTGGATTGCGCGGTCGCATTTGCGCGATGTATTTCGCAAAGCATTCAAAGGCGATGCAAAAATCAATGACTCAGACGAGTTGCTCTCTTATCGGGGTGCTGTCTTCGGCTTGTTGGGCGGGCTGCTTTACATGGCCTGCTGGTTTTACGCTTCGGGCATGGGCCTCTGGGTAATCGCGGTATTTCTCGTCGTCATGATGGTGGTCTATATCGGTATTTCGCGCATCATCGCCGAAACGGGCGTCATCACCATCCGCGCCGTTATGGTACCGCAAACATTTATCATGTTCACATTTGGCACCACGCGTTTATCGGCCCAAACCATGGTCGCACTCGGCATGTCATTTGGCTGGTGCGGCGACATGAAAACAACGCTCATGCCAGCATTGACCCACTCCGTCCGTTTATTTGACACCATTCAGCATCACAAACGGCAACTCGTCTGGGCTCTGTGTCTGGCAATGGGCGTGGGCATTGTCGCATCCTGTTTGTATATCATATCCATGGGATACGAAGGCGGCGCGGGCAATTACGGATCGCAAATCTCCGGAGGCTTAGCGCGTGGACCATGGGATTTTGTTGTAAAATACGCAAGAGACCCCGTCAATCCCGACTGGCGCAAAATGGCCTTCTTCACCAGCGGCATTGCCTTTGCTGCCCTCCTGTACTTTTTGCGCTATCGCTACACCTGGTGGCCCCTGCACCCACTGGGACTGGCAACCGGACCTGCGTATCCCGTAACCCATGTAATTTTTCCAATCTTTCTGGGCTGGTTGGGCAAATTCGCCATCTTGCGTTTTGGCGGCAGCAGAACCTATCGCAGTGCCCGTCCCTTTTTCCTGGGATTGATAATGGGATACTACGTGGGCGCGGGCATCTCGTTCTTTGTCGATATGATCTGGTTTTACGGGCAAGGTCACGGCGTCCCATTTTCTGACTGAGCACTCAGCGATCAGCAGAACTCTTTGCAGTGCAGAACAATGCTCACAGGATATGTCGTGAGCTATGCACTCAGCGTTAGCTCCTGAAGATATAAATTTCGCGCACTATCAGTGAGGGACACAGCATCGAGACCACCGGGACGGAGAGCAAATTTCGCACGTTCGTCACCTGCTAAAATAAAAAATTCGGGATGGCTTTTGACGATTTGGGTTACCGTTTCAGAAGGAATTTGTAGAGCTCTTGCGATGCCCCCTGGCGTGCGCCAGTCACCTTTGGAGTGATAGATCACTTTGACAATATCCTTTATCGTTCCTCGTTCATTTTGATCCATTTTCTCGCTCCTTTGATTGTGACCGCTGAACAATATCAGCTACGATATCAACTACAGTATCTCTAAATATATCACTTTCAACAAAATTTTCAATCTCTTCATTGCGTGCTATGCTTTCATCAACTTTATCCATTAAATTCAACGGATATTTCACCGTAATCCAGGCAACAAGGCCAACAACTGCTAAAAATAAAAAAGCCATAACAATAATCATGTAGAATTGCTGCATAGCGTCGAGTTGAGATTTAACGACTGTAATTCCAATGATTCCTTCAATGACCAAAAGTGCCAGAGCAAAAAATATTAGGGGTGAAGTGACCTGTCCCAGAATGCCTTTATATTCCTTAATTGAATTGTGGTCGTCTGACACTTTTGCTTCCTTTGTTCTGAAGGTTGGTCGTATTTTGGATACACGCAACAGTCAGAACTCAAGCAAATATCAGGCCAACTATCACAAAATTGAGCGATAAAAGGAGACGCGACAGAAACGCAGGCATATCATTATGCTTTCATTATGCAGTATCGCGCTCTTGTTCACAACTTGAATTTGTGGATCGTCTGTTGAAGCGGAGATTGAGAAGCACAGGCGTTAGTGTAAATTTTGAGCGATGAATGAGTGGTATGGTGAAAGATATGTACTTCTCATCAGGCCGCGATGACAACTCAAACCTTCTGGATTAAGTCAAAAGTAAACAAAGCCCGTTGATCGATGGTGATCGACGGGCTTTCTTATTTTCCTCTCCTAATTTGGGTTGCATTCTGGTATCGCGGATTAGATATTACAAAACATGACATCGAAAACAAACAACGCGATGGATCGGATCTCGCACTATTTTCCCTATATTGTGGGCGGCACTGCGATTGTGATCCGGTTTTTTTATCTCTGGTCATTCTGGGCCAATCACCCGTTCTCGCAGAAACTGATCTCAGACGCGCGGATATTCGACGACTGGGCGCTGCGCATCGTCTCT